>JAFLBZ010000035.1 GCA_017303715.1 Rhodothermia bacterium
CCAGCGGCAGCAATACCAAAGAAAAGTTCACGGGGAAAGAACGCGATGCAGAGACGCAACTTGACTACTTTATTCCGCTTCGCTCCATCAGTCGGCGGGAGGAATAAAATTCCTCCGCCTCGTGTGGAGCACGTTACTACCATCCGGGCATTGGGCGGTGGCTCTCGGTGGATCCGCTGGCGGAGAAATACCCCGCATGGAGTCCGTATAATTATGTGATGAACAACCCGATTAATGCGATTGACCCTGATGGACGGGATTACATTCTTTTAATAAATCATGAAAATCGCACAATAACGATTAAGGCTACCTATTATACACAAAATGAAAATGTCGTTTCTTATAATTCTGCACTTCAAGCAACACAATTTTGGAATAATAAATCAGGGATTTATTCATATTATGTTGGAAAAGCGGACAAGAAAATCCAATATACGGTTGATTTCGATTTGATTGTTAAACAAGTAGATAACCCCATGGTGGAAGCAAATAAAGACAGAGCTGAGTTTATTGATATTTCTGAAAAACTTACTCCTGATCAGTCAAGTAATGTTTACCAAGTATTGCCCGATGAGGATTCAAGATTTGCACATAATCAAGAGGGGGTTAATACCAACGGTGTCACGATAGGAGGGAATGTCATAAGCTTGAAAAACTCCAGAGCAAATTCTGACACAGGATCTCACGAAGTAGGACATACTTTAGGTTTAATGCATTTTTCATCAGGAGTCTTAACTCCTGCAAGCAATGACCCAAAGAGGACTAATAAGATAAATGAAAAATATATAAAGGGGATCATTGATAATGTATTTATACCTGAAAAAGAAAAAGCTAAAGGGCGTATTAGCGAGTTGGGGAACACTCCTAATAATTTTAAGAAAGGTAAGGTGAAAGAAAATGGATAAGGTATTGATAATAGTTCTCTTATGTATCGGACTTTCTTGTTCGAATAATAGATTTACCCAGCAGTCAACGATAAAAGGGACATATAATGTTAAAAGACGAAGTGAAGCCACTCATGCTCGAATTACAGGATATGTAAAGGACAAAGAGACTGGTAAGGTATTATCTTCAGCAAATATATCCATAGTAGGCAATGAGAAAATAGGAACAATAGCAGATAAAAATGGATTTTTTAAACTTGAAATATATCCCGGTTGTGTTCAAATCAGTGTGACGAATGTTGGCAATACTGATTTAAAGACGAAGCCTTTAAAAATTGGTGTAAATGAGCAAATTGAGATAGAGTTTTATTTGGGAACATACATAATAAAATAATGACTCGCCACTTCCCTTTACACTTTCATCTGTGTACGGAAATAGGGAGTGCATTTCAAAAGAATGTATCCCCATACTTTACACCTACGCTTAAAAGCATGTAGATTGCATGTTTAAATCGCGATACGCAAAGTTTTGAAATGCACCTGGCAATAGGTGTCGGTGAAATTGAGGGATAATATCCACGTTGTGATATTTTTTGGTGTTGTTTGAAATGAAAGATTGTACGTGGTTACTTCACGCTATAGTTTCTGGACAAAATATTATGAATATACACACATCTATTACGGATTTTGTCTATTTTATTCCGCTTCGCTCCATCAGTCGGCGGGAGGAATAAAATTCCTCCGCCTCGTGTGGTGCACGTTACTATAATGCAGGCATTGGGCGGTGGCTGGCGGTGGATCCGCTGGCGGAGAAATATGCTGCGTGGTCGCCGTACAACTATGTGATGAACAACCCCGTAAACGCCTTTGATCCAAATGGGAAAGATGGGATACTGACGAAAAATGGGAATACGATCACTCTACACTTAAATGTTTATCATAATCCAGAAAACCTAAGAGCCCCATCAATAAGCGGAGCGGTAGATGGGAATATGGTTCTTAGAAGCAGTTTGCAAGATATTCGAGAAGCTTTTCAATCATTGTCTAAGGATAAAGATTTAGCAGGTTACAAATTTGAGGTTAATATTAATACGATTGTTGTGGCTGAAACGGATAATGCAAGCATTGAAGGAATAGCACGATTGGATGAAGGAGGCATTGCGTTTACGCAGCTAATAAATAGTGGTACTAAAGGTGAGGCTGATGCAGTAGGAGGTAACAGAGCAGGCATAGATTTGGGAAATTTCGGTAATCGTGTATTTGGGCATCGAAATACCATATTGGCTAGACAAAGTAACCAATCACCTGTAATTACTGCAACACACGAAATTTTACATACTATGGGTTTGATGGATCGTCCGCATGATGACGACCGCACTGATGAACAAAAAAAATCTTATTACCTCTCGTGGTTGTCGCCTCATATATCCAATGATATTATGAGTTATGATCGCACTAGAACTAATAATCCAAAATCAGCCTTAAAGCGTATTATCATAGGGAGTGGAATATTAAATGATAATATTACTGAGGTGCATCTAAATCGCAAAGTTGAAAAAAGTATTGAGGAAGAAAATCAATAGAATATCTTGTATTTTCGTTCAATAAATTTAAAAATATCTCTAATAAACAAATCTAATGAGAAAGTAATGAGAAAAAATCAAGCAGTGTATTTACTTATTGGATTAAATATGCTAATATTTAATCCAGTATTTAGTCAAATCAATACAAATAATTCTATTTTATTAAAAAAATTATTAATTAACATCAATCGAGATGAAGGTAAAGATTGGCCTTTTACTGCCCGCACTTATTTAGGAGCAACCACTGTCGTACTTTCAGAAAGACAAATAATTGAAGCTATTAAAAAAGATAGTCTTAACATTTATTTGTATCAAGAAATTATAGATGGAAGCATGTATATAGAAGGGGCTTTTATGGATTTAGCAAATAAAGGTTTTGAAAAAAACTTGACAATGACAAGCGGTTTTATGATGTTTTATTTAGACATGACTAATGTTATCAAAATAGGAAAATCATATTATGTTTTTGTAAAAGTAAAATACGCTTTTGACGAGATAAATATCCGAGATGTATATCCGAATGGGAGTTTCAATCAAAATCGGGTTAAGGTTTTTCGTATATTGTATTCGTTTTCACCTGTCCAATCACCTTTGATACGGAATCGGATTAAATTTAAGTACCAATTAGAAAGTTTTAAGTAGATTTTATCCCAGCTCACCAACGACGCTTCAATGCAAAGAAGCGCCGTTGCTGTATCATAGCAGTACGCGGCTGACGCTCCGCGAGTACGACGGCGCACGTGTTGAGGCGCAGGACTTCGAGCCATTCGGCGGCGTGATGCCTGGTCGCAGCTACCTGAGCGGCGTGTCGGCAACGAAAGAAAAGTTCACGGGGAAAGAACGCGATGCAGAGTCTGGGCTTGATTACTTTATTCCGCTTCGCTCCATCAGTCGGCGGGAGGAATAAAATTCCTCCGCCTCGTGTGGTGCACGTTACTATAATGCAGGCATTGGGCGGTGGCTCGGCGTGGATCCGATGGCGGAGAAATACCCCTCATGGAGTCCGTACAATTATGTGATGAACAACCCGCTGGGGATGGTGGATCCGGATGGGCGTTGCCCAGAATCATTGAAAAAAGAAGGCGACACGTATGTGTGCCCCTTGACCTTAGATGGGGGCGAAATAAATGCAATTAGTGACAAAACGTATAGAGAACGGCGCGAATACTTGGCAGGAGGGGATTATATGCTTGAAGGCTTGGGCAAAGGCTTCTTGTATATGGTCGCTGGCGGTGCTGGTATTTATGCTGGTGGGGCTTATCTTGCGGGTGCGGGAATTGAAACGGCGGCAACGTCTTTCCTAACCCATAAGACGGTTATCCAAGGTGCCCAAATCGCCACCGAAATCATGGCAAGCGAAGCGGGGCTGGTGGGTGTAGGAGGGGCAGCAGCCGTGGGCGCAAAACAAGTGGCTAAAGAAGCGGCGGAAGAGGTGGTGGTGGTGGCCGCTAAGACGAGTATTCAAGCAGCGAATGGTATTAAAATTACAGGGTTTGCCAAGCATGGCTTAGATAGAGTTATAGAACGAGGAGTAAAACCTAACGCAATTTTAGATGCAATAAAAAATCCTTTAAAAACAGGAAATGTTGTTACAGACCAATTAGGTCGTCAAAGCCAAAGATTTATTGGTCAATTTGGAGAAGTTGTTGTTAATCCCCAGACAGGAAAGATAATATCTGTTAATCCGACATCTTCAAGTAAAGCTGCTAAACTTTTAAAACAATTAGGGCAATGATAGTTAAACTAAACAAGAATCAGTTCGACTATCTGAGTTATAGTCTTTCTGATGAACAAGAATTAATAAGATTAAATCTGAAGGAAATCAGTCAAGAAAATCAATTTGTTCTTATAGAAATTGATGAAGAAACGGCTGATGAAATCCGTGATTGGGCAAGTGATGAGTTACAAAGAAGGGGATTTGATATAAATTATGAGTTAACTCCTGAGGGTAAAACATTAGAAGAACTAATAGATTTATTTTTTATAGAATAATGAAAAACTGGTTTTACCTCAAATCGTTGATGCTGTTTTTTGTGGCGAATCCAAATGCCGCAAACAGTGATTTTTTGGGTGTAAGGAAGGTAGTTGCCGCTAAGGCGAGTACATCAATTTAGAGTTCAACAAGTAAATTAAGTTCGGTAAAAAATGCCTTTGGGCATTGGAAGAAACACGCTGCTGAATTTCCTGAATTTGTAAATGCTAAGCAATATGTTAAAGGGGCTAAAAACTTTTTGCATAATTCGCCAGCAGGAAGATTAATGAAAACAAGAGCCAATGGCGATATTTTAAAATACCATCCAGGAACAAATACATTTGGCGTTTGGATGCAACAGGAGTTCCAAGAACTATGTTTAGACCTACGAATGGAATAAATTATTAGTTAGGACAATAAAAGAATATAAAAATGAATAAATATAATTGTAGAGTTTGCGGTCTATATATTAACGATTTGCCTTGGGGTGAAGACGGTTATTGTCCGACATATGAATATTGCCCTTGTTGTAATGTTAAGTTTGGATATCAAGATTACACCATAGAATCTACAAAACATTATAGAGCAAAATGGATAAATGAAGGTATGAATTGGTTTGAGCCAAGTGAGAAGCCAGAGAATTGGGATAAAGAAGAACAGTTTAAAAATATACCACAAGAATTTTTATAAAGGTAAAGCCCACAATTGCGGGCTTTACTCATAAATATCTTTTCTATGTCCAAGGTCAATGACATTTACCAAAGGGATATCCTCCAAAATATCGAAGGTACTGTGGGAATGTGTTGGGTCGGCATGGGGGATGCGTTAATCTTGTAAAGAAGTATAATGTTGCGTATTATGGCATGAAACCCTTGCTTCTGGCGGTGCAGGTATTTATGCTGGTGGGGTTTATCTTGCGGGTGCGGGAATTGAAACAGCGGCAACCTCTTTTCTAACCCATAAGACGGTTATCCAAGGTGCCCAAATCGCCACGGAGATTTTGCAGACCGAAGCGGGGCTGGTGGGTGTAGGAGGGGCAGCAGCCGTGGGCGTAAAACAAGTGGCTAAAGAAGTCGTGGAAAAGGCGGTGGTGGTGGCCACTAAGGGGGGAATACAGTTAATAAAAAAGACATTTGGACATACATTCACAACTCACGGTGATGATATGACAAACTTTTTAGTTAATAGAGCAAAAGGTTTAGGTATGGCTCAGGGTCAATTTTTGGATAATCAAAAAGCGGCTCAATTTATTTTAGATAATGTAGGAAAAACAGCTAATGGAGCAGTTAATATTCCTATACCAAATGGTTTTCCTGCAAGAATTATTATGCCAGATGGCACATTCAAAGCTGCTACACATATTCGTTTAGTGCCAGGTGGTGGTGGGGTTAAAACAGCTTATCCATTAATTCCTTAAATGCTATTATTATGATTTTAAGAAAGGAAATAATAGAGCAATTAAGTAAGAAGTTATCATTGCCCTATATGGGTTTTGAACAAGATTGGGATATTGAATTAGCGGATAAAAATAGAGTTGATGAATTTATTTCTTATTATAATGTAAATGATTTATCTGCTGAAATGAAATACGCTACAATGTCCATTATACTTGCTTCATATGATGACTTTCTAAATGACAAAGAATTAGATATAGATTATAGATGGTATGAAATTGAAAAAATATTAAAATCAGAAAAAGGAGTTTTTAGAGACTTAATAGAGTATTGGGCTGTTGATTCCAAAATAGTGAATATATTTAGAATTACTCCCTTGATAAGAGAAACAAATGCCACCAATTAGCTGGCTTTTGCTTTATTCATAAATATCTTTTCTATGTCCAAGGTCAATGACATCTACCAAAAGGACATCATCAAAAAATTGTAGATCAAGCTGGAATGTGTTGGGTCGGCATGGGGGATGCGTTAATTTTGTAAAGAAGTATAATGTTGCGTATTATAGCATGAAACCCTTGCTTCTGGCGGTGCAGGTATTTATGCAGGTGGGGCTTATCTTGCGGGTGCGGGAATTGAAACGGCGGCAACGTCTTTCCTAACCCATAAGACGGTTATCCAAGGTGCCCAAATCGCCACGGAAATCATGGCAAGCGAAGCGGGGCTGGTGGGTGTAGGAGGGGCAGCAGCCGTGGGCGCAAAACAAGTGGCTAAAGAAGCGGTGGAAAAGGTGGTGGAGGTGGCCACTAAGACGAGTACGACAGTTTTAGAAGGAGCAGTAAAGAGTAATTACGGAAGATTTGTGAGTAAAATACCTGCAAACTCTAAATCAAGTGCTTCATTCCAGTTATTAGATGACGGCAATTATTTATTCCAAGCTACATCGCCAGGTAAAGTACCAGGTTCAAGTGCCTTGTATCAGAAATGGGTAAATCCACAAGGAGAAACGTTTAAGATGATTAAAACAACGTTTGCTCCTGATGGAAGTGTTATTCACGTAAAACCGAAATTCTGATATGAGAAGTAGAACAGAATTATTAAAGGATTTGGTTTTGCTTCAGGGCAAAATTGAGATTTTAGAAAAAGATTTAGCCAATTTTCCTTGGGATAGTGAAATGTCATTATACTCAATCAGTATAGAAGATTTTATTTATGTTTTGAAAAAAAGCATTAATGATGAAATAGATTTTGAAGCTCTAATTAGTTGGGCTAATGCACTTGAATGTAGAGACGATATAGGGTTTAAAGATGAAGCACTGCAAGAATTTGTTTTTGAGTTGGCAAACCCAGAAATAAATGGAGAGATAACAAAAGAAAGATTACAAGAAATAGTAAATGAATTACAAGAGCAAAGCCCGATTTAGTCAGGCTTTTGCTTTATTCATAAATATCTTTTCTATGTCCAAGGTCAATGACATCTACCAAAAGGACATCATCAAAAATATCGAAGGTACTGTGGGAATGTGTTGGGTCGGCATGGGGGATGCGTTAATTTTGTAAAGAAGTATAATGTTGCGTATTATGGCATGAAACGATTGCTTCTGGCGGTGCAGGTATTTATGCTGGTGGCGTTTTTTTATTGAGCCAGCCCTTAAACTTGTAACCATTTACCATGTGTTTTGGGTTAATCAAATCAAGCCCGCCGGCGGCCTTCTTTTGTACGGCCAAGTCGAAGCCCGGTGGTTGAGCTATTAAGCGGATTTTTCTAAGGGTAACCCTTCCATTCTTGAACAACACCTTATGCTATAAGATAGGGGCGATCTTGATACCTTTGGAAGTCGTAGTAAGTTGGGCAGCTAAGTTGTAACTTATTTCGTCTGAACCGACAACCGAACACTGTGGAATCGCTTGATGGATTGCTTCATAAGCGGGCAATGCCCATTCGGCGGCTCTACGAAAGAAATTGGCTATTGTACCTTGACTAAGTGATACATTGCATATTTTGGAAAAAAAATCTTGCAACCGCTCGAACGGCAAGTATTGATATTGGCTTTGACAAACGGCTAAACTCTGTATATTAGAACCATATTGAACATGGTTGTCAACCCCTTGTGGAAAATCCGATACATGGCAATTACCTCAACTACAATCAGTGGCATAACGTTGATACTCCGTTGTAAATGGAGGGATAGGTGGAATATCAATGACTTGACGATGAGCGGTTAAGGTAACTTCATTCGATGTTAAGTTCTGACCACAGCGGCTACAAAAATCAGAACGAAGCGCAACCACTTTATCGGGAGTTTGACTCATTTTTAACGTTGTGCCTTCGTGGTTGGGTTGCACACCAACAGGTTTATCGGTCTTTTGGCGCAGGTTTTGATTTTTACGGCCAGATCGCTTGATGGCGCTTTATGGCTGTTTTCACTCTTTTTTCCGAATAATTACGTTTACTGTCTTTAATTTTTTTTTCATTATCCCCTAACCTTTCTCCTTTGTTTCCATGAAAAGACGACTCTTTTTACTGATCGGACAATCCAATATGGCGGGATTTGGCGCACTACACCAAGTTCAGCCGATCCGAGACCCACGAATTGAAGTCTTCCGTGGCGGCCAATTTCTGGAGGCCATCGAGCCACTACATCAAGATCACATCCGCAATGGCATTGGCTTGGGGATGAGCTTTGCTAAGGTTCTTGCAGATACCTACATCACCGATCGCATTGGATTGATCCCTTGTGCCGTATCGGGGACGTCCATCAGGCGTTGGACTCCGGGGGCAGACCTTTACCAACGTGCCCTCCGCATCACCCGCATGGCCCTTCAACATGGCGAGTTGCAAGGAATACTTTGGCTACAAGGCGAGGCCGATGCCTCAACCAAGAACACCGTTAAACAACATGCTGCGCGTTTTATCGAGATGGTTCATCAACTTAGAACCGACTTAAACGCGACGCAACTCCCCTTCTTGAGTGGTGGTTTGGGCGATTTTCTGGCAAAATTCCCTCCTTGTCGTTGCTACAACTTGATAAATCTGCAATATGAATCTGCCAAGTTGTCGCATTACACTTTTGTTTCCGCCACAGGACTCAAGCACATGGGCGATGGTGTACACTACGATGCGCCTTCACTTAGAACATTAGGAGAACGGTTTGCTCATGCCTATTTAACCCATTTCCCGCAAAGATGAACAGAAATCTTACTTTCTGCCAAAATCAACCCCAAATTGTACCAAAACAAAATTCCTACAAACCTTCCGCTTGAAGCATGGTATTGTTATCTTGCATGATCACCGAACCTAAACCTTAACGACCATGCACACCTTTACGGCAGAATTGATCCGCCCGGATGATCCGGGGACATGGACTTTCATTGTGATGCCCTTCAACGTTGAAGAGACCTATGGCGTGCGTTCGCAGTTTAAGGTTCGTGGAACCATTAATGAGGTCGAATTTGCAGGAACATTGATGCCCAGAGGTGATGGAACACATTTCTTGGTGGTCAAGCAAGCCCTTCGCGAAAAAATTGGGAAAGAAAAAGGCGATACCGTAGCGGTCTTTTTGGAACCAGACACAGGCACACGAGAAGTTACAATCCCTTCCGACGTAGAATTGGCACTCAAGCTGAAACCAGAAGCATTGACGACATTTAATGCCCTTTCCTATAGCCACAAAAAAGAATATATAGACTGGATAGAAAGTGCAAAACGTGCCAAAACGCGCCAAAACCGAATCCTAAAAATGCTTGAAAAACTTGAACTTACCGAAAATTAAGATTTTCCGCTGATGCTTGCTCGAACGACCAACACACTTTTTCGGTTAACTTTTGGACTATGCACCTTATTACCACTTTTGGGTATTCGTCCGATGAACCGTCCACAGCCATATGTCATGCTTTTGGGAATTGCGCAAGACGCCGGATATCCTCAGGCAGGATGTGAAAAATCGTGCTGCAAACCTTATTGGGAAGGCAAAGCAAAACGCCAACTTGTCACGGCATTGGCCTTGATAGATCCGATTCATCAAAAAGCCTTTTTGATAGACGCAACACCCGATTTCCCCGCCCAGCTACAACTGCTGCGTCGCGAAGTACGCCAAACCGAGCCTTGGCTACCAGATGGGATTCTCCTCACCCATGCCCACTTTGGGCACTATGCCGGACTTCTTCATCTGGGACGGGAAGCCATTGGCGCAAAGTCTGTTCCCGTCTTTGCCCTGCCCAAAATGCGCCAATTTTTGGCAAGCAATGGCCCTTGGGAATAATTGGTGAGCCTAAAAAACATCGTTCTCCGCCCTTTACAAGCAGATTCGAGCCTTACCCTTAGCAACGGCCTTAAGGTTCGTCCCATTTTGGTTCCACACCGTGACGAATACAGCGAAACCGTTGGTTTCCGGATAGAAGGCCCTAACCGTAAGCTTTTGTTTATTCCAGATATAGACAAATGGAGCAAATGGAACCACCCCTTGAAAGAACAACTTGCGGCGGTGGATTATGCTTTATTGGATGGAACGTTTTACCAAAATGGTGAACTGCCAAACCGAGACATGAGCGAGGTTCCCCACCCCTTTGTAGCCGAAACCATGCAACTTCTATCCACCACACCACTACAAGAACAGCAGAAGGTCTTCTTCATCCATCTGAACCATACCAATCCTCTTTTACGCGACCCAAAAGCAAAATCAGCCATCAAACGAGCGGGGTTTGGTCTTGGGTACGAACTTCAACGCTTTTGGCTTTAATGAATAAATTTAACTTGTACAAGAGCAAGATCGAGGCCCTCTTGATAGACATGGATGGCGTCTTGGTTGATTCTGAACCCTTGCATGTTGAAGCCGATAAAGTGGCCTTCTCCCATTTTGGTTTAGCGGTGCCAGAGCAAGAATTTCCCACATTTACAGGTATCCCCGGTGAAACGGTTTTTCGCAATATGGTTGCACGTTATGGCAATGACGAAATGGATGCTGAACAAATATATAACTATAAAAAACAATGGTTTAAAGAAAAAACACTCACCCTACAACTCTTTCCGGAAGTACACCATTTTTTAGTTTTTGCCAAATCAATAGGACTTCGTACCTGCCTCGTAACGTCATCCGACCGTTTGTACCAGGCGTATATTTTCAGGCGATTTGATCTTTCTCCTTTTTTTGATGCCATCGTGACCATAGAAGATGTTGAGTTCGGGAAGCCCAACCCAGCCCCTTATTTGCTTGGTGCGGAGCGGTTGCGTCTCCCGCCCCAGAAATGCTTGGTCATCGAAGATGCGCCCTCTGGAATTGCAGCGGGTAAAGCAGCTGGCTGCCTTGTTGCGGCCCTAACCACCACCCACCAGAAAACCACATTACACAAAGCCGCACCCACTTTTCTCTACAACAATTTAACAGAAGTGGTCGAATATCTACGCCAACCGAGTTAACACATTAAAATTCACATTTTGTAAGCCCTTCCAGAAGACCACAACCGTTTGACACAGCTTTTACCTTCGCCTTAGTTTCTACCCTCTAACTGAAAACGTTTCCAAGACAATCCCAATGTTGCACTTTCGCCTTGGCAAAAGTCGCCTCACGGCTGCGATTGGAAAAGTTTTGCATTCCAGCACTGTTGCAATGGCAGCATGTACCATGGCTGCGTCTTGTCCAGCACAGTGTTAGGCATTTACGATCATTAATCAAGGTTTGAAGCATGAGCAAAATCATTGTTGGATTGGGGGAGCTCTTATGGGATGTTTTTTCAGATGGACGCCGTCCGGGGGGCGCACCTGCCAATGTCGCCTTTCACGCGCAACAACTGGGAAATCATGGTATAGTTGCAAGCCGTGTTGGGGCAGATGAAGACGGGCAAAGTATTTCCACATGGTTACAAGAAAAGGGATTAAACATAGCCTTTCTGCAACGTGACGAAGCCCATGCAACTGGAACCGTGTTTGTTCATATCGCGGACGGCGAGCCAGAATACCGGATTACAGAAAATGTGGCTTGGGATTTTTTGGCCTTTACACCCGCTTGGTCTCAACTTGCAAAGACATCCAATGCCGTTTGTTTCGCAACACTTGCCCAACGTAACCCTACCGCTTCAGAAACCATCCACCGTTTTCTTGCAGAAGTGCCTAACGATTGTCTCAAGGTGATGGATATAAATATGCGTAAACCATTTTTCAACAAGGCCGTTTTGCAAGCCTCTCTGCCTTTTGCAGATGTACTCAAACTGAATGCAGATGAAAAAAAGGCGATTGGCCTGATATTTGGTGTTTCGGATCCTCACCAATGGCTCCTCGAACATTTTGAGATTTCATGGATATGCCAAACACATGGAAAAGGTGGAGCAGAGTTAATCACAAAGGACGCAAGTTGGTTTGTAAAAGGTGAATCTGTGGATGTTTCTAAAGGGGATGCAGTGGGTGTTGGGGATGCTTTTTTGGCCGCGCTAACAACTGCAATCCTCAGAAAGGACGCACCAGAACAAGCCCTCCAATTTGCCAACCGATATGCCGCAAAAGTGGCAACCTTTAAAGGTGCAATGCCTGTTTTTTCCCTTGACTAACCTCATAATTCGCAATATTTTTTGCCTTCCATACCATGCCCTCAACTGATGTCCTCGAACCGATAATAAAAGACTCGGTACTCCAAGCGCGTATCCAGAAGTATTTTCCGGACTTTCTCACCGCCTACCGTTCGCTGTATCCTACCGCAAGCCAAGACCGAATCAACGCTTTGATCAAGGGTGTTGAACGTGCCTACTTCGATCGTCCGGATGACCTAAAAGCCTTAGACCTCCTTCGCGAAAAAGCGCCCGATTGGTTCACCGAAAATGGCATGGTGGGCATGATGCTCTATGTAGATCACTTTGCTGGCGACCTTCAAGGGCTAAAAGAAAGGCTCACCTACCTTGAAGAACTGGGCATCACCTACCTTCATCTTATGCCATTACTTAAGCCACGGGAAGGCGAAAATGATGGTGGCTACGCCGTAATGGATTATCGAAAGGTCAATCCGCGGCTTGGAACCATGTACGACCTTAAGCAATTGGCTGAAAATCTACGCGAAAGAGGCATGGTATTGGTCATAGATTTTGTAATGAACCACACCGCTAAAGAACACGAATGGGCACAAAAAGCCTCGACCGGAGATCCTTTCTATCAAAACTTTTACCGCATGTTTACGGACAGGAGCCAGCCCGATGTGTATGAACAAACACTCCCAGAAGTGTTTCCAGACTTTGCTCCGGGAAACTTCACGTGGAACGAACCCGCAAAAAAATGGGTCTGGACTACATTTAATGACTATCAATGGGACTTGAACTACGAAAATCCAGACGTTTTTGAGGCGATGTTGGGTGAAATGCTGTTCTTGGCCAATCAAGGCATTGATGTCTTACGGCTGGATGCCGTGCCCTTCTTATGGAAAAAAGTTGGGACAAACTCCCAAAATCAACCGGAAGTGGTCCAACTTCTCGCGGCATTGAAGGCATTGGTTCGTATGGCTGCTCCCGGTGTTTTGTTTAAATCCGAAGCGATAGTTGCCCCCGATGATATTATCAAGTATTTGGGAAGTGGTGGATTTGAAGGCAAGGTTTGTGAATTGGGATATAATGCAACCTTGATGAACCATTTGTGGCACGCACTGGCATCCGAAAACACCCAATTGCTTTATACAACCCTATCCGGCTTGCCACAACTTCCGGAGTCCTCCTCTTGGCTAAATTATATACGATGCCACGACGACATCGGATGGGGCATTTCGGACGAAAATGCGGCAGCAGTACACCAGAATGGACGCGATACCCGCAATTTCTGCACCAACTTTTATTCTGGTGTTCTCCCACAAAGTTATTCGGAGGGGTATGCTTTTCAGCGAGACCGCAACACAGGAGAAGCACGCATTTCAGGCACAGCAGCGGCTCTTTCTGGCCTCCAAAAAGCCCAAATAGAGGCAGACCCTTCAAACATTGATACGGCCATTAAACGGCTACACCTGCTAAATGGGGTCATCTTTTTTATGAAAGGAATCCCACTTTTGTACTCCGGCGACGAAGTTGGCCAACTTAATGATTACGCCTATCTCACCGATCCTTTGAAAGCCTTAGACAACCGATGGGTGCATCGTCCACCGATGAGTTGGACAAAAGCTGGATTACGAAAACGAAAAGGAACTGTAGAAAACCGGCTTTTTGAGCGCCACCAGTCCTTGATTAAGGCCCGGAAATCCCAACCTATTTTAAATGGCCGGAACCCAGAAAAATTGGTTTTTGTACAGAATGACGCCCTTTTTCTGGCAGAACGCAATGATGAGCAAGGCGCACGATGCCTATTGGTTGCAAATTTCAGCAACAAAACCCAAATAGTTCCACTTAATCGTCTGTCTCCCATTTGGCAGGATGGGACTTGTGCCGACCTCATCAGCAAAACCGATTTACATTTTGCCGCAGGTCATTTGGTTGTTGGCGCTTACGAAGTATTTTGGCTCACACCAGAAACGGCTTTCGATGCAGTGGACTACATCAAGATGCCCATTGATGTCCATGTAGAGACTGGCTATGGCGAAGAGGTTTGGATTGCTGGCTCAAATGGTGCATTAGGAAACTGGGAACTAACCCACGCCAAACGGTGTGATTCCGAAAACTATCCTTGGTGGCATACGGAGGTAAGTGTACCTATTGGTGAGGCTTTTTGTTTTCGATGGGTAAGGGTAAAGGACAACCAAATTATCCAATGGGGCCCTACGCTCTTCCATCGCCTTGCGGGTTTTGTTGGCTAATTAACTTGGTAAAGGTACATCTTTAGCCCTATTTTGGTTAAAATACTTTTTTTTCTTAACCCATAGCGACTATTTGTGAAGCCTGACTCCTCCGCCAAAACTGAACTCGTCTGGGATCGCCGAGCGCGTTTTGCGCTCTGGTTGATGGAACATACCAAAGAACCTGTTTTTATCACCGGACGTGCCGGAACGGGGAAGTCCACCTTGTTGCAGTATTTCCGGAAAACAACTTCCAAACGGGTGGCGATTTTGGCCCCGACAGGTTTGGCTGCCATTAATGTGATGGGCCAGACCATCCATTCTTTTTTCCGCTTCCCATCCAGAATGATTACGGAGGACGCTATTAAACGTCTCTGGGGGAACCAAGTCATCCGAAAAATAGACCTGCTTATTATTGATGAAGTTTCGATGGTACGTGCGGATCTGTTGGATGGTATTCATAAAGCACTCCAGATTAACCGCAAGAATGAGTTGCTTTTTGGCGGGGTTCAAGTAGTATTTTTTGGCGATCTCTTTCAACTTCCACCGGTAGTAAGCCGTGCTGAAGAATCCTTGATGCAATCCTATTACCCCACGCCCTATTTTTTCAGTGCCCATGTTTTTAAGGAATTGAAGCCCATTCAGATCGAATTAACGATGGTTCATCGCCAAAAAGAGGAGGTTTTTCTGGACTTATTGAATCAGGTGCGAGAAGACCGATTAACCGAACAAGGATTGGATTTGCTTAATGACCGTGTACACAAACAGACCAAATTGCCAGACGATTATTTGGTATTGACAACGGTGAATGAAAAAGCAAGACGCATCAACGAAGACCGCTTAAAAGCAATAAAAAAACCACCCTTTACCTATATTGCGCATACCGACGGTGAGTTTAATGAACGAGATTACCCCACCGAGTCCGAATTAACCCTGAAGGTGGGCGCACGGGTGATGTTTCTGCGGAACGACGCCGACGGAATGTATGTTAATGGTACCCTTGGAACCGTGGAATATCTGAAAGAAGACCTCATCCGCGTCGAAACCGACGAAGGAGATCAAGTGGAAGTAGGCCCAGAAAAGTGGGAAAATGCGCGGTATTATTTTGATACAGAGGAAAACAAAGTTCAGTCCGAAACCGTCGGAACGTTCACCCAATATCCCCTAAAACTCGCTTATGCCATTACGATCCACAAAAGTCAAGGACAAACATTTGATAAAGTTGCTATTGATTTGGACAGGGGCGCTTTCACACATGGCCAAACCTATGTTGCTTTGAGCCGATGCCGCACCTTGGAGGGCGTATTGCTAACACGCGCCGTCCGGCCAAGCGACATTTTGTTCGATCCTGCGATTTACGAAGCACGGCAATCTTTTCAATCCGGCGCATCAGTATATCAAGAATATGTGGCCAAATTCAAAGAAGCCAAGAACCAATTGTCACAAGGAGATTCGGCCTATGTCATTGCCAATAGGCTAAAATTACCTGTAACGACAGTCCAACAAATAGAACGAGGCCTTGCATAAATAAAGCCCCCAAGCGACTTGGAGGCTTAAATGAGACGGTTTTCAATGTCGCCCTATCCTTATTTCACAAAGGCATGTGCGATCTCTGTGACAATTTTGTCGTAGGGATTACGTTGATTGGCCGGATACACGATTTCAAAACTCTTGATGTAGTCATAGCTCATTCCCGGAACGGTATTCGCTTTTACAAGAATCGTTTTGCGGTAAAAAATACGCCCGTCGTCTTGGAAGCCAGAAACAACAATAAACGTAGGTTTGACTCTTTTCAGTGTAACACGACGCCCTTCCGTAGCCATAAACAACTGTTCTTGCAAAACGGTATCGGTACGCATGACCACGCTTCCCCAAGTGGTGTACTCCGCCAGTCCATCGGCAGAACGGTACGATTGTCCATCCCCATTTGTTGGGGGCGGATCTGCAATCATGGCCGCTGGGTATTTGATGCTGTAATTAAAGCGTGCATTCGAGTACATTTTTGTAAGTTGGGCCATGCTAAGTGAAGCCCCAAATACAAAAAATACCAGCATAAAAAAGATTCTCCGTGTCATCATGGTATTTATTGGTCTGCTATTGTTGAGGTGAAGGTAAAAGGTTTTGATAAAATAAGATGCAATCTGCGTGCCTTAAATCAAGATTCACCAAACTTATTTTCGCAAATCGGAAATTATTTGTGCGACGCTGCCTCTAACATCTTTATAAACCCTGTTTTATTAAGAACTTGGATACACCTATCAAGATTGACTTCTTTCACCATAAAATAATCGGTATTATACGTTGAAAAAGCCATAATACTGATGTTCGCTTCTGCAAGTGGAGACAAAACCGAAGACAAGACACCGATTTCATCGAAGTTGAACGGCCCGACGAATTGGAGCAGTCGCCAGCCGGCTTCCACTTTCCCCCCTTTAGGCGAAGTGCCTTCGAGGCAAATGAGCGACTTCTCCTCCGGCGTAACGCTCCACGAAACTACACCCTCTTGCGACTTAAAAAATCCAGTTGGCAAGTCTTCGTCGGGTGAATACTGCACCACTTCATACTGCTTTGGTAAAAGGCGAAGGGTAATGTTTTCCCGCATCAAAGGTTATCTTTTAGGTTAACCAGATCAAATTCGTCGTTATTGTTTATTGGGTCGGCCAAGATGAGCGTTCTAACATCACCAGCACCAATGGTTATGGTTTTGCTGGTAAAGTTGCGGCTTGGGTTAAGAATAACAAGGTTATATTTTCCCGGATCAACTGTTTTGTACGGAACGAGGGTTTTAAAACCGACATTTCCTGCCCAAATCAAGACCGACTCAAAGTCTGCACCTTCTGGCGCTAAAAATAAACTATATTGTAAGGTGGTAGATTTAGCCCCCAAGACAAAGCGAACCAAGGCTTTTCCGGTGGGTGGCGTTTGCGTTGTTTCGTTAATGGAGAGTAGCTCCGCTGTTTCCGCCCTTCCGAGCAAGAGCCAAAACAGGTTTTCGTCTTTGGAAAAGGTCTGTTGTTTTTGGATAATGGGAGATACACCTCCTTGACGGTAGATCCCAACGGTTTGCCTTGACGTTGTTTTCACCTGAAAAGGGGCTGATCTCGCTTCGTAATTTAGGTTTGCAACGACCTCTGTACTCCCATTTTTTGCAGATAATAGGGGAACATCTGAAAGCCCGTTGTAAATGCGGATAGTTGCATAATCCGTTGTAACGGGGTCTCCGCCATCACAGCCAAGGTGGATTGCTAAAATAAAGAAGACAAACAAGAATTTTAATGTACGCATAAGTAATTTGTGCTTGAGGATAGAATTATCAGTTGTAGAATAATTGCAATAAAAGTAAATATACATTCCCCGAATTTCAAAACCCAGAATATTGGTTATGTCGTATTTTTTACCGATTCAACGGATATTACGCTTGGTTGTATCGCTCATTCTGAGAACTGCTTGGCTTTCCATTCGCTTAAAGTTTCATCCAGAGGGCGAGCGGCGGCGAATCGCCTACACGGAAATCACCAAAACGGCGCGGCGGTTGTGCCGCATCTTGAATATTGAAGTACGAGTGACAAATGAGCCTCCAGACGTACAAAAAGGCTTGGTCGTGAGCAATCATTTGGGGTATATAGACATGTTGGTACTTGCCTCGGTTTGGCCTGTATGCTTTGTAGCCCGACACACCTTAGAACAGGAATTTCTCTTTGGTTGGATTTCCAGTACCTTTCAGACCATTTTTGTAAACCGAGACCGGAAAACCGCCACGGAAAACTTCGTCCGAGAAGTTCAGGGTCGGCTAAAAGATGGCTATCGGGTTTTGGTTTTTCCGGAAGGCCGTGCCACTTTAGGCGACACGGTTTACCCCTTCAAAACAGGTGCTTTTGAGGCCGTGTCTGGAACGGATTTGTCTATCGTTCCTATTTACATGGGCTTACATCAAATAGACGGTGAAAAGCCCTTCGGAAATAGCCGATGGAAAATTTGCTGGCACGCCCCAATGCCTATTTTCAAACACATTTGGCGCTTACTTTCAATCAAAAAAACTGTGATTGAGGTTACGTTTGCCAAACCTTTTTCGGCAGGTGGGTACAATCGCAAAACCGCCTCGATTGAAGCGAGAAAACGCATTCTGTCTCTTTTTGAGCAGCACCACCTCCGTCTTGATGCACCAGATTGGGCCATCAACCGAGCGGGCACGCCTCCTATCAAACTAACTGATCTGCCTTAAACTGTGCAAGGTCAAAAGCGGGTTCTGGATATCGTGGCTTCATTTTTTCCAAGACATCGCGTAGGATTTGACTAACGACTAAAGTCCGGAACCATTTGTGTTCCGCTGGAACGACATACCAAGGTGCTTGTTCAGTTGAGCAACGGCTAAGAGCCAATTCATATGCCCGCATATATTTATCCCACAATTTACGCTCCTCCAAATCTGCTGGATTAAACTTCCAGTGTTTTTTAGGGTCTTCTAATCGCTCCTTAAACTGCTCTAATTGATACGAGGGCGAAATGTGGAGCATGATTTTAACTACCTTCGTACCATGTTCATGTAGTAGGCGTTCAAAATCGTTGATTTGGTCGTAGCGTTTTTTGATGAGTTTTTCGGGCGCCCAGTCATGTACACGTACAATAAGCACATCCTCGTAGTGTGAGCGATTGAAAATGGTAATATGTCCCTTCGGCGGCGTTTTTGGATGAACTCGCCACAAGAAGTCATGCGATTTTTCTTCGTCGGTAGGTGCTTTAAAGCTCTGAACCAAAACCCCTTGTGGATTTAAACCATTGGTAATGGCTTTGATGGTACTGTCTTTTCCGGCAGCGTCCATCGCCTGAATCACCAATAAGACTGCCCGTTTGTCTTCGGCATATAAACGGGTTTGAAGTTCGTCAATCGCTTCGATGTTCTCAGCCAATTTAGCCAAGGCTTTTTCTTTGTCGAAGTCTAAGGTTTCGGCAGGATTTCTTTTTTTTAGAGACAGTTTTTTATCCGGCGCTACACGGAAGGAGTCGTAGAAGGCCATATTTTTCTGGATTAGAAATAAAAATATCGTATTTTGTTACTTGTTCAAACTACAAAAATTCATGCCTTATGCAAAGCTCATTTTTTTTGTTTGCCATCCTTCTCTCCTTTTTAGGAAGCCCTAATTTATCAAACACAAACGAGGTTGTCGAAGATTTTTCCGTACTATATAACACCTATGGTGTATCTGGCTCCTTTTTGCTCTTTGATTTACGAAAGAACGAATACACCGTTTATAACAAATCTCTTTGCGAAAAGGGGTTTTTGCCAGCCTCTACGTTTAAGATTCCCAATACTTTAATTGCTTTAGAAAATGGAGTTGTTCAAGACGAAAACACGGTTTTCAAGTGGGACGGCGTAAAGAGAAGTATTGAAAACTGGAACCAAGACACGTCCCTACAAATGGCTTTCCAAAACTCAACTGTTTGGTATTATCAAAAAATTGCACGAGATGTGGGCTTCGTCAAAATGAACCATTGGTTGCAAAAATTGAACTATGGCAACCACTCTATGGATGGACAACTGGATCGGTTCTGGTTAGATGGAAATATTCGGATCTCGCAGTACCAGCAAATTGACTTTATTAGACGGCTACACCTTAACCAATTACCCGTTTCTACCAAGAGTGCAAATGTTCTCAAAAAAATTATGGTGAGGAAAGAAACCTCATCTTACACTTACCGCGCAAAAACTGGCTGGTCTGATCGGAATGGTAAGTCCCTAGGTTGGTTTGTCGGCTATGTCACCAAGGGAGAAGAGGCATATCTTTTTGCAAATCGTGTGGATGGAACGCCGGAAAATGCAAAATTTGGCACTGCAAGAATAGAAATTACTGAAACGATCTTAAAGCAAAAAGGGATTTTGCCCCAGTAAACGTCTCAAAACGCTTGTAAAAACGCCTTATCGCAAAGTAAGGCGTTTTTTTATTCCATTTAGGCGGTTTCCCTTGTGGTTTCTCTGCATATAGAGAAGCTCCTAATTTTAAGGATCCTACAACTTACAGCGCGATGAATAAAAGCCCCTAATGGTTTAATGATTTAAAACAGATTTATGAAATCCTCAAAAATGACTACTTTAGCAATTTCAGTGTAGTATTTTATTAGACGTTCCTATTAATTCCTCAAATAAGTCTGCACATGAAACAAACAATTTCATCATTAAAATTGTCACTATTTAGTGCTTTTTTATTACTACTATTTCTTATACCAGGCAAAGTCTGGTCGCAGTCTGATACACCCGACTGGGTTAGGTTGATGCGCACTAAAAACGCGAATGTTCTTGAGGTGATGCGCCTTCGGGATGCTTGGTGCGAAACCCGCGAATGTGAACAACGGGAAGGCTTTGAGTCCGAAGAAGGTGGAGATGATGCGTGGAACCAAGAATTTGAACGCTGGATTCGGAAAGTAAAACCAATCACACCACAGGGGTATCAAACCAAGCCTGATTATAAGAGACGTGAGCAACAAGATCGCCAATACTTAGACCGCTTTCGACAAGCCCAAAATGCTATGAGTAAAACGGGGAGCGGGACTTGGGAATCCGTTGGGCCTTTTCGAACAGACCAAGAAGCCTCCACAAATTACGGAAATCCGGGATCTGGGCATCTTTATGTGACCCGTCGCGCTCCAGATAATGCCAATGTAGTTTATGCCGGATGTGCTGGCTGTGGAGTCTGGAAAACCACCGATGCGGGTGCGAATTGGTTGCTGATGACCAAAGATGAATTGGTGACAGAAGTCTATGCAATGGCGGTTGTAGATGCCAATACCGTCTATTTTGGTAATCGTCGGGATCAAAAAATATATAAAACGACCAATGGCGGTACGAGTTGGACAAAGTTGGGCGGTACTACTTTTTCTGACCTTGATGTCTCTTTTAATGATATTGTTGCGGGAAATACCTCCACAAACATACTCTTCACAGCAACCGACGAGGGGCTTTTCCGTTCGGCAGATGATGGTAGCAACTGGAACCTTATTATGGGGGGAGACTGGCAAGAAGTTGAGTTCAAGCCCGGAGACGATAATACCGTATATGCCGTTCGTGTTGCCAAGAACCATACCGAGTTCTGGAAGTCTATTGATGGCGGACTGACTTTTGGGGTGCAATCTAATGGCTGGCCCGGCATTGGAAGTGCCACCAACTTAACCGGGTTTTCGGCCTTGGCCAATGGTGGTAATGCTACAATTCAGTTTGCCGCTGACCCAGAATTAGGCTCAGGCAGTAATACCGACTTTACCATTGAGATGCGGGTACGGCAAAACGAATACACCTATTGGAGTACGTTCTTGGGGAATGCTTGGTGGTATGGAAACAACACAAAAGGGATGGCTATTGGTGTTGGTGGTGGGGGTGGTTTACAATTTCATATCGCCGACGGAACAACGCAGTTAAATCTAAGCACCTCTCACATAGCTGATGGTGAATGGCATCAGATTGCAGTGGTTTATCGGGCAACAGGTCAAAAAGAGCTTTGGCTCGACGGCGCTTTAGTGGCTTCCTCTAATACCAATATTGCCACTACAACCAATTCTACTGATCCTTTAAGGATGTATGCTTTTGCTGCTGGATATGACCTCAATGCAGATATTGCCCAGCTTCGAATCTGGAATACAGCCCTGTCCTCCACAACGCTTAACAGCTATTGGAATGTAAACGTACCTACCGATCACCCCAATTACGCCAATCTTTTGCACGAATGGCGTTTTACCGAAGGAACTGGAACGTCCATTGGTGATAGCAAAGGCACAAATACAGGAACGGTGAGCGGAGCGGGTTCTTCTTGGCTGACCAACCAAACTATGACCCGAATAACGGAGTATTTTTCTAATGCCGGTGATGAGCAAAGACGAACTGAAATTGCCGTAACTCCTGCAGATCCGAATCGCGTTTATGCACTCCTTTCGGGGGTTATGAATGGTGGCTCTGGCTTGGTAGGGGTATATCGTAGCGATGATGGCGGAGAAACTTGGACGCATAAATGCTGTGGAACTGGTCCCGGCGGTACCGCATCCAGTAGCAATCCCAATATTTTAAGTTATGCAGGTGATGGCGTGGAAGAAGGGGGGCAATATTATTATGATTTAACGCTTGGGGTATCGCCAACCAATGCGGATGATGTTTATACAGGTGGGATTGCCGTTTGGAAGTCCACCGATGGTGGTAGTACCTTCTCGAATTTGATGGGACGTTGGTACTGGGTATCAAGTCAACCCGATAAATACATCCATGCAGATGTTCACGACATAAACATCTATCCCGATGGAAGTATCTGGGTTGCTTGCGATGGGGGTGCTTTTTATTCACCAGACAATGGTGCTACGTTCCGCCAGCGGCACAATGGGATTCAGGCTTCAGACTTTTGGGGCTTTGCGATTCATCCCTTTAACAATGAAGTTATGATTGGTGGAACCTATCATAATGGAACCTTAATGAAGGATGGTGCAACTTTTGATGGTGGCTGGGTGCATGTCGGTGGTGGTGATGACTATTTTGGTGCTGCCAGCCCGATTGATGATCGTACCCTTTTTGCTCGGAACCTCACCCGTTATCAACTTTCCGGGATTCGCTTAGATGGCTGGGATGGCTTTTCGGTGTCCAAAACCATGAACCAAGGTGCCTCGGCGATGAACTCTTCTAATCTAGCCTTTAAGCCCAATTGTGGACAATGTTTCTATTTAGGGTCCAACGATGAAATTTGGTACACTTCCGACAATGGGGCGAGCTTCACGCTGACTAAAGATTTTGGCAATGGATATAATGTCACGAGGATTGAGGTGGCTTATTCCAATGCCAATACCATTTATGCTGCACAGTACGGGGCCTATAACAACAATAACCGTAAATTGTGGCGTTCGGATGATGGCGGCCAAAACTGGACAGATATTACGCCTACAGCTGAAGTGGGCGGTCTCAATAACGCCGGATTTGATTTTGTAGTAGATTCGCAAGATGCAAACACCTTGTGGCTCACCAAACGCCATGAATGGGGATGGAACTATTATAATGGTGTTAAAGTGTATAAGTCTGACAATGGCGGTACATCTTGGACGAATTTGAGCACCTCAACCTTAGACGATCAGCACATCAATACCATTGTCCACAAACGCGGTTCAAATGGTGGGGTTTATATCGGCACGGACAAAACGGTTTATTACCGCAACAACAGCATGAGCGACTGGGCTGCCTATAGCAATGGTTTACCTGCTATTACACCAACCCGGTACTTAGGGATTGATTATCGGAACAGCAAAATCGTCGCGGCTACTTATGGCCGGAGTGTATATCGTGCGGATCTTTATGAAGCCCCCACCGTCCAAGCCGGACTTGCTGTTGCAGAGACGACAAGTAATTGCTCGCGTGATTCCTTCACAATCTATGACCAATCGGTTGCAAGTGCTTCTTCAACCCGTTCATGGACGTTTACTGACGGTAATCCCGCGACCTCGAACGCCCTTAACCCCACCATTTCATTTACTTCGGGTGGATCAAAAAGCATAAGTTTATCGGTTACCGAAAATGGACAAACCAGCCATTATACTGCCAATAACTTACTAACAATTACGGATGGATGTGCGATCGAGGCCCTACCGGTGAATGCCCTTAGCCTAACGACCAATAGCAGTTACGCAACGACCCCAGCCCTAAACCAAACCTCCAATACCATCACTTTGATGGGGTGGATTAAGCCGAATGGCCAACAAGCATCAAATGCTGGCTTGTTTTTTTCTGGAAGTGGCGGGGCGACTGGCTTGAACCTCAAAGGTGCGACAGCAACCGAAAGCGAATTGGGCTATCATTGGGCAAATAGCTCTGGCAGCTATAATTTCTCATCTGGCTTACAGGTTCCGGTCAATCAATGGTCTCATGTTGCTCTGGTCGTCAATGGAACCTCGGCAAAACTCTATCTCAATGGGAAAGCAGCTACACGAACCGCAACGCACAATGCCGTTAACTTCTCCAGCGGTTTTAATTTGGGGAATGATCGTGGCAATTCCAGCCGTACCTTTAAAGGTCTAATGGAAGAGATTCGGATTTACAATCGGGCCTTATCCCAAGAAGAAATCCGTGAACGAATGCACCTTACAGGCAATGTGGGAAGTGATGCGAACTTGGTTTCCTATTATCAATTTAATGAAAGTGCGGGCAAGATATTGGATCGTATCGGAACGGCACATGCCACCTTGAACGGTTCAGCAAGCCGAGCCAGTTCGGCGGCTCCTGTCGCCACGGGTGTAAGTAATCGCCAAACAGTGATCGCAAGCGGTGTGGTATCTTTTGGCACAACGGGGGTAACCATTGATTTCTCATCCGGTGGAACTTTACCAAATGGGGAAATTGCCGTTTCCCGTTTGGACGCGGCACCCAATGTGGATACTGGCATTACCGCAAAAAGCCGCAGTTATTGGGTTATCGAAAACTTCGGTACAAATGCAAGTTTTACGAATCTAAATAGCATCACTTTTTCCAATATCGGCAATGTAACCGCCTCGGACGTAGCCTCCCCTAACCGCTTTAAACTCTATAAACGAGATTCTCGCGCCGATGATCAGACGTGGACGTTGGTCGGAACGGGAACGTCAGCGATTGCGGGTTCGGATGGGAGCGTAACTTTTGGCAGTTCAAGTATAACGTCTTTTAGCCAGTTTTTGATTACAAACGAGGAAGGCTCCTCTCTGCCGATCACCTTAGCCGCATTTCAGGTTGCAGCCACAACAAATCATGAAGTGAGCGCAACTTGGGCGACACATTCCGAGACAAAAACAGACCACTACATTCTGGAGCGTAGCAAAGACCAAACTGATTGGGAAAAAGTTGCGACACTGCCCGCTAAAGGAGAATCTGGAACGATCCAAAATTATGAACTTCGCGATCCCATGCCGAGAAAAGGAACCACTTGGTATCGGCTCAAAACCATGAACCGCGACGGTTCAAGCCAAATCAGCAGCATTCAAGAACTTACGTTGGAGACATTGGGCTTCGACTTGGCGACCTACCCAAATCCGGCACCGCGTAACACGGGCCTCAACATTGCCAATGGAATGGCTGGTACGGCAACCTTCATGCTTTATGATGTGCAAGGGAGAAAAGTAAAAACAGTACTTGTGGAAGACCGATCGGAGTTAAACATTGCCGATTTACCTGCCGGAATGTACTTCTGGATGGCACAAACCAAATCGAAAATTAAGACTGGAAGAATCGTGGTCGAATAACGGAAATAAAAAGGGAGGCTTTTCGCGATTGGCCTCCCTTTATTATTTTCACCAACTTGATCCAGTTAAGAGATCTGACCCACGAAAAATCCGAGCTACAAAGAAATCCATCAGAATCTTACCTTTTGAAAATCGTATGACATTTACATATGCCCTTTTTGAAAATTGACGGGATAAAAACTGATCTAAACACCTCACTCGTGTCTTTTTTGTGCTTTACATCACATGATTGAATTGTTTGGCAGTTGTTACTTTGTGAGCGTTATGTTCACGAACCCTGAAAAGACCGTTAAAGTACGGAATAATGGGAAATAAAGTAGGAAGTGCGCCTAAGAGATACTCGCAAAGGAAGAGCGATTTTGAGAACCCATGCTTGGACTTATTAGGTATTAAATTCATTCGGACAAATTTTTGTGCCGAACCCCGTTTCAAATGCAAGGGGTTGTGTAAAAAGGCCGTTCTACAGCGAAAACACTTTTTACACAACTCCTTTAAACGGGTATATCTTTCCCAAGCGGCTATCCAAGGCGTTCAATATCAGGAGGTCGCTATTGAAAATTCCTATTTAGAACCTCATTATTTGACGAGCATCATTTTTTTGGTTTGGACGAAATTGCCCACTTCCAAAAGATACAGATACGCGCCACTCGGTAAGCCCGTTGCATCAAATGAAACACGGTAGTTGCCTGCTATTTGTGCATGATTGACCAACATCTTCACTTCTCGTCCTTGCATGTCGTACACTGCCAATTTCACATTTGCCGCCACCGAAAGTAGATATTCAATTTCTGTGCTGGGATTGAATGGATTCGGATAATTACCGATGAGCGCCGTTACTGTTGGTAGCGACTCACCTTCATTGGCGATCAATAAGCCATGCACAAACTGCGCACTCACTGCATCCCCAATCGTGGAGGAGTTTACACCGTCCATTGTCAATACCCGTTGATACAATGTGAGGTTATTCCACGATTTTCCAAACGCGGCTTTCAGTTTGTCGTTGAGTTGGGCAAAAGTAAGTTTGACGCTTGTATTGGCATTTGCTGAAAGGTCGAAGAGTAAATTCGAGAAATCGGCTTTATCCGAGAGTTGCCATTTATACGTCAGTGCATCGCCATCGGCATCGGTGGAAGTAGTCCACGAAAAATCAATCGTATTACTTATGGCGCTTGCTGTCGTTGTGCCACCAATGGTAACAGTGGCAGATGTTTGTACCACCGCTTTTGAGGGCGCGCGATTGAGCTTAAATACATACGTTGCGCCAGAACTGGAAGCAGAATTATTCGTTTGCGTCCCATTTACCCCAGTGGTATTGCTATCTTCTTGAAAAGCCCCAGCCACAATGGAATCCTCCGAAATCGCAACCGAATAGCCAAAATTGTCCGCTATTTCCGTATTACTTGCTTTGAGGTAATCCTGTTGTGCCCAAGTACTGCCACTACGAGTAAACGTGTAGGTTGCCCCTGAAGAAAGTGCGCTATTATCGGTTTGCGTGCCATTTACCCCTGTCGCATTGCTGTCTTCTCCATAAGCCCCGACCACAATCGTATCCCCTGAAATTGCGACTGCGTAGCCAAACCAATCACTTACGCCTGTATTACTGGCTTTAAGATAGGCTTGTTGCGTCCAAGTCGTTCCACTACGAACAAACACGTAAGCGGCTCCAGACTCCTTTGCGCTATTATCGGTTTGTGTGCCATTTACCCCTGTGGTATTGCTGCCTTCAAAATAAGCCCCGATCACAATGGTATTCCCCGAAATTGCAACCGAAGTGCCAAACCTATCACCTGCTTCTGTATTACTGGCTTTGAGATAGGCTTGTTGCGTCCAAGTCGTTCCACTACGAACAAACACGTAAGCGGCTCCAGACTCCTTTGCGCTATTATCGGTTTGTGTGCCATTTACCCCTGTGGTATTGCTGCCTTCTCCAAAAGCCCCAACCACAATGGTATCCCCCGAAATCGCAACTGCATAGCCAAAGAGATCACTTGCTTCCGTATTACTGGCTTTGAGATAGGCTTGTTGTGTCCAAGTACTGCCACTGCGAATAAATACGTAGGCGGCGCCGGAAGCAGAAGCGCTATTATTCGATTCTGTGGCATTGACTCCTGTGGCATTGCTATCTTCTCCATTAGCCCCAACCACAATGGTATCCCCTGAAATGGCAACCGAAACGCCAAAGGCATCACCTCCTCCTGTATTACTGGCTTTGAGATAGGCTTGTTGCGTCCAATTCGTTCCACTACGAACAAACACGTAGGCTGCCCCAGAAGTAGTTGCGCTATTATTCGATTCTGTGCCATTGACTCCTGTGGCATTGCTATCTTCTTCAAGAGCCCCGACCACAATGGTATTCCCCGAAATTGCAACCGAAGTGCCAAACCTATCCTCAATTTCCGTATTACTGGCTTTGAGGTAGGCTTGTTGCGTCCAATTCGTTCCATTACGAACAAACACGTAGGCGGCTCCAGAATTTTTGGCAGAATTATCTGCTTGATTGCCATTGACTCCAGTGGCATTGCTACTTTCATAACGAGCTGCAACCACAATCGTCTCCCCTGAAATGGCGACCGAATAGCCAAACCAATCATCTTTTTCTGTGTTGCTTGCTTTGAGGTAGACCTGTTGGACATAAGGGTCTATGGTAAGTGGGTAAACTGCACCGCTTTCTTGAACGGATAGCACCAAATCGCTTCCACGACGTTGCATTTCGGCAGGAAAAGTTCGTCCAGTAGCGTCAAAGGCTATTAAGCCGTTGTAAGAAACAGTTGCGCTACCATTTTCTCCCTTCCACACCATATCGCGTCCATTTTCGCTGATTTGGCTTGTCCAGTTTGTTGGCTCATTAATGCCTAAAACCACTTCTAAGGCTTTGCCCAAGGTCGCACCTTGCGGACGTTCAAGCAAAGTAAAGCCTTGTTGAACACCTTTGCGGGTGTGGATAATCCACTCCGTCATCGTTCCGAAATTTCGGGCTAAACGATTGGTAGATGCTTGAAAAGGTTTGGAGAGAATACTTTGGGTCGCACCTGAAAAGCCAAAAGAACGAAGCGAAAGTTGTACGTTGTCTTTGCCTGATTTAAGCGACAATCCACTTTGATTAATGGACGCAATGCCCGCTTCGTAGCCGTTTGCTGTCGGTTTAAAATGGTAATCAGGGTCGTTTTTAACCAATGCTTCTTGAATGGCAAGCTGTGCCGACATGGGCAGTTTCTCGAAAGAAGTACCGTCTTGATCTAATTGCTTTTGGGCTTCCGAGTAAGTAGGCGTTTGTAGTAATGACTTTACGAAAAGGCTATGTGCCCATGTCGCCGCCGATGGTAAACTGCCATCGGTGCAAACTTGTTGTGCGTTTACACTCGTTATCAGGGTCGCCACGAGTAACGCGAGCGTTGTCAGGTTTTTGTTCATATGGTTTAGGGGTTTGGCGCGATGCACCGCGCACTTATTTATGGGTTAGGGATGAAGTCTATCAAAATCAAGTACATCACGAAGCAGTCGCTTCACCTTTCGCATGGATGGTTCAAATTAGATAAAGACTGGGCTTGGGTGTTATCACAATCGTACACTTCTCTATAAAAATCGTACACAAAGGTTGAAATTCTGTAAAAAAAACGACTATTTTGGGCATTTGGCGCATGGAAAAAATGAAAACACCGATTAAGCAGATTTTGCCAATCAATACGGATTTCCGTATCACAGCAGACAAACAAAAAGGCTTCGATGTAAAACACCGAAGCCGTTTGCTTAATTGCCTTATGCCCAAATCCGCTACTTCACCAGTACAAGCGACTTATTGGCCACAAAATTCTCTCCTTTTACCCGCACGAAATAACGTCCGGAAGACAAGTCTTGGGCTTGGAAAGTGAAGGCATGGGTAGTTTGTCCGGCCAAACTTCCATTGTGCAGCGTAGCAACCTTGCGGCCTTGTAGGTCATAAATATTGATCTGCACCACCTGCGTTTGTGCCACGGCCAAGGTGAAGTTTGTTTGAGGATTAAAGGGATTCGGATACGCTTCCGAAAGCGCAAAAGTGTCTGTTAATTCCACAAAGACCTGCATCATCCGACCATAACTTACATACCCATTTTTATCATATTGCGCAATGCGGAAAACGTGAGCGCCATACGCCAGATTTGGAACAGTAAACGAGTACTCGCTCAGGTCAATGGACGTACCTTTGCCTTTCACCTCGCCAACTGGCTTCCATCCTTGGGGCGTTTGCTGTTCAATCACAAAGCGGTCGTTGTTGGTTTCGCTTGCGGTTACCCATTTTAGCGTAGCCGTTTGGGCTTCTACGGTTGCCGTAGCCGACACGAGCGAGATGGGAAGTGAATTTTGTGTGCCTGTGCCATTGAATTGCGTAAGTGCCAAACAGAAAGAATCAACCTTTACCCATGTTCCTGTTCCCAAAACAGGAGGATTAGGATATGAAGCAAAACTGTTATAAAAGTCAAGGTTTTCATAGTCATAAGGAGCCACAACATTAAGGTCGCTTCGAATTTCCCAACGAGTTAAAGCTGCATTCCATGACACACGTGTTGGATAACCACCATTTACGTTTACACCTGCGTAAGCGTTTCGAGTGGGGCTACCGCCGCTTGATAACAAGTTCATCGTTTGGGCTGTTGGCTGATAACATCCGCCAGAACCATCTGCATAACTGATCGTTTGCGCAGAAATCGGCATTGCATACATAAATGCAAGTACCGAGAAAAATAGTAAATGTTTTTTCATGAGTTTGAGAGGTTAAATGCACTTTCGCTGTTACGAAACATGCGTTGTGGATTATGAGTTAAGTGAAGAATTTCCCAGAAGATACCTAACGGTCGCCCACACCTGAATGTATAGGCTTTTAAAACGGGGTTTTGGATTCGGGTGGGGCATTTTTGACCCACAAACGAATCGAACGTACAACTTAAACGCATAGACGACGCTGTTTTAGCATACGTCGCGATGTTTTCGGATGTGTTCTTGTCTAAATCAATCGTGTAATGGTGGCAACATGAACGAATAGGAGAAGCATTCACAAATGCTTCTAAAATTGTTTTGTCAAAGTCAGGTTTTTGTTCATATGGTTTAGGGTTTTGGCGCGATGCACCACCCACTTACTTATGGTTTAGGGATGGAAGTCTATCAAAATCAAGTACATAATGAAGCAGTCGCTACGCCTTTCGCATGGATGGTTCAAATTAGATCAAGACTGGGCTTGTGTGTTATCACAATCGTACACTTCTCTATAAGGATCGTACACAGAGGGAAATTCAGGAAAAATCTTTTCTCCCTTTGCGTCGCCGTGCGCTTTTTAAAGACTCCATGCCTCATTTCTCCATGCCCATATAGACAAAAATAGCACAAGACACTAAAAAAAGGGATCATGGTCAAAAAACACTATTAACGAATGACAGATCATTGACCATGACCCCTACTTCACTCAAACGAATGGAAGGTTAACCTATTTCATTAACACCATTTGTTTGCTAAAGACCTTGTCTTGGGCCATCATACGTACAAAGTACATCCCTGATGCCAAGCCATGTGCTTGGAAAGAAACCGTATAGCTACCAGCCGATACGGTTTGGTTAAACGGTGTAGCCACCACACGGCCATTCAGGTCGAACACTTCCAAACGAACCGGAGAGGTAACAGGAACCGAGAAACTGATCTGCGTGGAAGGATTGAAAGGGTTTGGATAAACCGACGTCAAGGCAAAACTACTCGGGATTTCCTCTTCTGTAGCAGTGGCAATACGTTTTTGGATCGTTGGGACAAGTGGCGTGCCATCGCACTTTGTCTTTTGCGCATTTCGCGCCGTAAGCGTGCTGCCATCCATCACCAATTCAAACTCCTGACAACTTGCTTGGGCATTAACCGTTACCTCATCCGATACCCGAATCTTCACCCAAGCCGGAAGCGATGCCGGATTGACCGTGCCTTTCAGTTCCGCGCGGTCACTGCCTTTACACATACCACTCGTGGAAGGGGTGTCATTGCACACCAATGAAAGACCCGCAGGCGCATTAGCCACAGAAACCGTGAAGGGGTCGCCGTCTTCTGCCACCACCTCGATCGGATACGAAACCGTTTGATTGGCAAACGTGGTCGCTGGTATGCTCGATACCACCGGAATGTAATAGGGCTTAACGTACACCGAAAGTGGGAGTACGGCATTCGATACTCCGTCGCTTGCAATCAGTGAGAATAAATAATGGCCTACCGTATGGGTCGTACCAGAAATGCTTTGCGTAAGGCTATTAAGGCCCGGAATTGCCGTCCCAAAATTGATCCAACTGGGCAAGTCCTCTGAATACAAACGGAGGGAACCACCGTCGCAGTCATTTACGGTAAAGGATTGGCTATATGCACTGCCGGTTTGTGTTACCACGCCCCAAAGTCCCGAATTGCTGAATACTGGCGGATGAGCAACATCAGCGATAGTGATCGTCAGCGTTTGCTCAGCCGTCATAAGCCCTGCACCTGAACCGCTTGTGGCAGAAATTTTGACGGTATGAACACCGGTTTCACTTTGCCCCGGTGCGCCTTGCAAGCTAAACACACCATTCGCTTCTTCCTTCAACATCAGCCAAGAGGGACCAGAGACAATCTTATAGTCAATGCCCTCTCCATCCAAATCTGTAGCTTTTACGATGTGATAGAAAGGCTTGCAATCTTCTCCAGCAGCTGTGTTTAAACTGCTAAATACGGGCGGATAGTCCACATTTGAGATCGTGATGGTAAGGGTAAATTCTGTTTTAAACAGACCCGCACCCGAACCACTTGTGGCCTCAATTTTAACCACATTTGCCCCAACATGTTGCTGTCCTGAACGTCCCTTAAGCCGGAAAACGCCACCCTCTTCTGTCAGTACAAGCCAATCTGGGCCACTTACAATGCGGTAGGTAATTGGATCGCCGTCTGGATCTTCGGCTTTCAATTCGAGATCGAAAGGCTTCCCGTCTTCTCCGGCGGCTACATCTGGTATGGTGAACACGGGCGGACGAAACTGGGCAGGCGTTGTGAAACTAAGGATATCCCCGTTAACCGTCGGGGAGGGGGTTTCCGTTTTACCCAAAGCACCTCGAAGCGCCGTCAGTTGGAAGTAGTACGTCGTGCTTCCTGTAAGTCCTGTAATCGGCGTTGAAAATGGAACAGGGCTTGTACCGCTACCGATACCAGAGATATTGACTGTTGCGGTGCTAAACGTGGCAAGTGTTGGGCTTGTGCCATAGCGGAAGGTTGCCGAACTGACTCCAAGTCCATTTGGGTTGATCGTGCCATTGAGCGTGGCACTTGTTGCCATAACACTTGTTGCAGCGGTTGTGGTTACGGCAATCGTCGGCGCAGGCAACGTCGTAAACGACATGATCGCACCTGTGTAACAAGTAAGCCCGCCACCCGAAAGCGATTTGCTGCCATCGCGTGTTTTGAGGTTGATACCGCCTTGTACTGCTCTACCCAAAGCCCCATTTAGTGGAGCAGGTTCGCACGCCACCATTTGGTAGTAATACGTCGTGTTGGGAGAAAGCCCTGTCTGTGCCGATGTAAAAGGAACAGCAGTTGTACCTGTGCCAATGCTGGACACATTCACCGAGATTGAGCTATATGTGGAAAGTGTGGAATATATGCTACTAATGCGGAACGAAGCCGAACCCACCGCAAGCCCATTTGGGTTGATCGTGCCGTTGAGCGTGGCACCCGTTGCGGTAATAGCAGTCGCAGCGGTCGTAGTGGCAACAATTTTAGGATCGCTAAGGTTTACAATCAACGTGTTCGCGTTGAATTGTCCAGTGGCAATATCAGCAACGCCATCGCTATTAAAATCGGCAATGGTAATCGGGCGTGGTGATGTGCCAAGCCCAACCTGACAATCGGAGGCAAAGGTGCCATTGCCATTGCCCAAGAGCAAAGAGAATGAATTAGAATCCCGATTGGTAATGGCTAAATCTAACTTGCCATCGGCATTCACATCGCCCATCGCAATAAATCGGGGCGCGGTGCCTACTGTGTAGTCCACTTTTGTCGCAAACGTGCCATTGCCATTGCCCAATAAGACCGATACATTGCTGCTGCCAAAATTATTGGCTGCCAAGTCATAATCGCCATCGCCATCAAAATCGCCGCTGACAAGCCCTTGTGGTTGGGTATTGGTCGTATAGGTAACATGTGTGCCAAAAGTACCCGTCCCTGTACCCAACAGCACGGAAATTGAGCCTGAGACATAGTTTGCGACCGCAATATCCAAATCACCATCGGCATCGAAGTCTCTTAGCGCAATCTCAACGGGGTTATTTCCTGTTGCGTAAGCAACGCCTGTTGCAAACGTGCCATCGCCATTGCCTAAAAGAACGGTTACCGTACTTGATGTCGAGACCACCAAGTCGGGGTTTCCATCGGCATTGAGATCGCCTACTTTCGCTGCGTTAGATCCCATAAAAGTCCAAGAAGTACCTACGGTAAAGGTGGCGGTGCCACTGTTCAACAGCACTTTAACGTTTCCAGTTGAACCCACAGCAACAATATCCTTAAAGCCATCTTTATTCAGGTCGGCGATGGTTACCGAAAAAGAACTGTTTGCTGCCGCGTAATCCACTTTTGACGCAAAGGTGCCAGTTCCTTGGTTCAAGAAAACGCTCACAGTATTAGCACCCGCATTGGCAGTTACGAGGTCTATATCGCCATCATTGTCCAAGTCGCCTGAACTCATGCCTTGGGGGGAAATATCTGTGGCATAAGATGCAGACGTGGTGGTAAAGCAGGCAACACTTGCGCTTTTGCTTGCCGCTGTTGTATTGCTGCGCATGTTGTACGTGGGTGCGCTTGTTGGGAAGTCGTACATGGAACGATCTTGCCCAAGAACGGTTTGTTGGCATACTGCGAGTAAAGCAAATACGCCAAGGAGTAGGATTTTTTTCATTTGATTTGAGGGTTAGGACACAAAACTGCGCCAGATAAGGGTTAGGAATGAGGGGCAAATCTACGACTGCACGACATGCAGCAGGCTTTTCAGACCTTCCATGCTTCTTTGATAGATGGAGCAAATTCACCGCTAAGGGTTATCATCATCGCACCAATAGGTTGCGGTTTGCAAGAAGGGCTTTTTGACAACAAAAACGCCTTAATGCATAAGAAATACCTAATGGGGTTATGACCATTTAGACCAAGGTGGGGGCTTATGCGTTGTAAATCGTTAAATGCGTCCATACGCATTTTAGAATTTAGCCAAACGCCATATCCAGAGCATATAACGATCGTACACAAATATGAAAAAATTGTTCATATTCCAGATTAGTTTTAGTTCGGGGTCACTTTCATCCCAGAAAAAGTCTCGCAAAAAAATTACGCTCTCGTCTCGGCATTTACCTGCACGAAGCAACGACTGTCCGAGTTCGTTTCCAGATTTACGCCAAGCGTGAGCAAACAAGCAATAAAGCGTCTGTTACGAACAATTTATTGGGGCTTCTTTTTTTGATACTCTGTCGGGGTTATACCATACTGTTGGCGAAAGCATTTGGTAAAGTAGGCTCCATTCGTAAAGCCCACTTCGATAGCAATTTGGGCAACCGAAAGTTGGTTCATACGAAGCAATAATGCAGCCTTTTGTAGCCGTGCAATACGGATATAATCACCCGGCGTGACACCAAAAACCTTCCGAAACCGCAAGAAGAAGCGCGTGCGTCCCAGTTTGAACTCGGCCATCAAATGCTCTAAGCCCAAATTGGGGTTCTTTAGGTGTGCTTGAACATACAGGCGCACCTTATGTTGAAAGACATCATGGGGGTTTTCTTTCATGCCATTTAGCTTAATTGATCTTGGAGTAATGCCAATCAAAGGCACAATCAAAAACTGTCATGGGTTTGCAAACAGATGAACAGGTATTGAAAAACTACCCCATTCCCCCTTCTGGGTGTTATTAAAATCGTACACAAGTTTATAAGATTTGTACACAGAGGTGTTTCACTTCAAGGCAAGAATTGAAATCTAAATTATTGTTATTATATAACTTAAATGCTATTTATTTCACCCAATATCTTTCAGAGGCACAATCACAAGATTCTCACCAACCCAGCACGCACGCCATAAAAAAAAGAGGCCCATATTTTTAGGGGCCTCTCGATCCAAAGCAAATTTTACTTCTTCTTTTACGTTCGTTGATACTCCGATGGGGTTACGCCAAATTGCTCACGAAACGATTTGGTGAAGTAGGCAATGCTGTTAAATCCGGTTTGATAAGCGACTTCGGAAACATTCAAATCTTTTTGGCGCAGGTATTCTGCGGCGACTTCCAAACGTTTTTGACGCAAATACGCCAAAGGGCTAATTTCCATTTCTTCCTTGAATCGTTTGAAAAAGACGGTTCGCCCCATGTTTAGGTGAGCAGCAACCTCTTCTATCGCCAAGTCAGGATTGGGAAGGTGTTCTAAAACAAATTGTTGTACGGCCAAAGTAAAGGCGGAGGCTTGGGATTGTACCGGAACGAATGGCGGCTTTTTGTCTAAGGAAGCCTGCCGCATATAAGCAAATAAATTCCGTACTTTCAGTTGTAACACATCAATATCAAATGGCTTCAAGATATAATCTACTGCCCCCAATGACAGTCCTTGCCTTAGGTCTTCATCTGCTGCACGCGCCGTCAGGAATATATATGGTATCCCTCTGGTGGCTGGGTTTTGTTGCAAGGCTTCGGCAACCTCAAAACCATTCATCATCGGCATCATTACATCACAAATCACCAAATCGGGCAAGTGTGTTTGGGCTTGCACAATCCCATCTTCCCCATTGGCGGCTTCGTAAACCACATATTCGGCTTCAAACATTTGCCGAATAAACGCACGCAGATCGGGCTGATCTTCGATGATGAGCAAGCGTGGACAATCTGCTGAAGACAAAGGAGACTGATTTGATGCAGGCAATGGTGTACGTTCGGAAAATCGTTCATGTGTTGGTTCAGGCGTTGGGAGGAGTACATTTTCCGAAACGGGCAATTCAAGCGTGAAGGTACTGCCTTTTCCCAATTCGCTTGTAGCGGTAAGCGTTCCATCATGCAATTTCGCCAAATCCGAAGCGAGTGCCAAACCAATGCCTGTACCGCCGCCTTGCTTGTTTCGGTCGTTTTTGGCTTGATAGAAGCGTTCGAAAATACGTGGCAAATCCTCTTCGGAAATGCCCCAGCCGTTATCCGAAACCGTCAATTCTACGGTTTTATTCGGTTTTGGTGCGAGCGTTACGGTTATTTCGCCCTGAATTTCGGTGAATTTGATGGCATTGCTGAGTAAATTGCCCAAGATTTGCTCCAACGCCGTCATGCTTGCCCAAACAGGAATCGGCGCATTGGGTACATTCACCACCAACTTAAGCTGTTTGTAATCGGCGAGACTTTGGAATGTGCCTGCAAAACGTTTCACAAACGCCGCCATGTCCAAAGGCGCTTTATTCAGTTCAAAGCGTCCTGCTTCAATTTTGGTCAAGTCCAAGATTTGGTTAATCAGCCCTTGCAAACTCTTGACCTGCGACTGCATTTGATAAAGTGCTTCGCTGCCTTCAGCCGAATCCAAGTCTAAACGCTCTTTCTTCAATCGTTGAATCCAAGCCAAAAGCAAAGTAAGTGGCGTGCGAAATTCGTGGCTGACATTGCCAAAGAACAAGGTTTTGGCTTGGTCTAAGGAGCGCAATTCTTCGGTTTGGCGGGCAATGACTTCGGTGCGTTCTTGCACCTTTTCCTCCAATTCCCGATTTCGTGCCTCGAATTGCTGCGTCCGATATTGAACGGCATAACGAAACCCAAAGTAGCCGCCCACGCCCAAAAGCAGCGCCCACAAGATCAGCGCCCACCACCGCGCGTACCAAGGCGGATAGACATAAAACGGAAACGAGGTTTCGCTGATGCGACCGTAGCTATCTTTCATGCGAACGTGCAACGTGTAACTGCCCGAAAGATTGGCGTATTGCCGTTCCGCATCGGTATTCCATGCTTGCCATTGGCTTTCTGCGCCTTCAAGTCGGGTTTGATATTCGATCCCTGCCGCTGCGCCTTCTCGATGCCCGAAATAGAAACGAAGCGTGGAAACATCGGTCGAAAACGTCCATGAAGCAGGCAGATTGGCTTTTGCGCCTAAATACAGTGCTTCGCCCGAAAGGTGGTTAAACACCGCCGACACTTCCACCACAATCGGCGCTTGGGGCTTTTTCATGGCTTCGGGCTGGATTATAGCGACTTTGCCCGATAACGAGCGCATCATCACCGAGCCGTCGGGCAATGCAAAAAGCATCGCCGCGCTATTGCGTTTGTCTAAACGATACGGAAGCCCGAACCATTTATATTGCCCATTTTCCACCGTGAAATACCCTGTTCGGTCTTCAGCTACGAGCCATAATTTGCCATCAGGAGCAGGCAATATGGCATTCAGACGTGTCGCGGCATTGGGTTGCCAAATCTCGGTGGCGACAGTCCAATTATTGCGCTCAAAGCGAAAAACATGCTCTGAATCATAGATAAAAATCTTGTCGTTGTACTGAAAAATGCGGTCTAAGGATAAAAATCGTTGGGTAAATTCAGGATAACTCGTGGTGGAAAGGACATTTCCATTCGCATCGAATTTAAACTTGGTAAACTGGTCTGTTTTGTCCTTTCGTTCTTGCACCAGCAATTCATCGGGCGACACAGCATACATATCATTTACAGGAATCTTTTTCGTAGAAAGCACCGTTCCTTGTTTATCCAAGAGCCGTAAACCATTCTCGTCTCCAACCCAAACGCGGTCGGGTGCAATGTACAATGTTGCAACGGCTTTGCAAGGCGTATTCGGCGGAAGCGCTGTTTTTGCGCCATTTTGCAGATGCACAAGTTGCCTCCCATCACAAACCCATGTATTGTTGTTCAGCCCAATTGCGGCACTACCAATGATGGCTTTCGAGGTCGTATAAATCGGTTGAAAAGGCACATTCCATGCTTCACTTAGCTTTTTGCGCAGGATATTTTCGCCTGTGATAATGTACGCATACTCCTTGTCTTGCAAGTTTTTGGATAAATTTGAGATAGATTCGGTTTGTACCGGGGCTTCAAAAGAAGAACGCAAATCTATGTAGCCCATGCCTTCTGAGTTCACAAACCAAATACGATCTCGCTTATCTGTCAAAATATCGGTGGGTGGCGCGTTGAGTTTTAAGTCTGTCGGACTCCATTGCCGAAGGATTTTCCCTTCTTCATCGGTCATCACAATTTGCGCATTGTTCAAAAGAAAAACATATCCTCCCGAAGCAAGCGCGCGATACATTCTAACCGCCACATTGGGGGCGAATCCTTGAATGTTAAAAGGCTTCAAACCAGAACTTGGGGAATACCGGAAAAATTGATGCGTAAAGCTTTTCATCAAGAGGCTTCCCTTTGCAGAACAACGGAGGTATAAGATATTCGTAACTTCTCCACCGGGCTTGGCAACTTCTAAAAGCACTTGTGCTTTACCTTTTTGGATTTTCGCCAATTGGTATTTTTCATGATCCACGATGTAGAAAGCATCTGGCGAATTACAGTACGCAATGGTACCCGTTTGCCAAACGTGTTCCAATTTCCCATCAGGCTGCGCATGATTTTTAGCAAAAACGCCATCTGGACCCACAAAATAGACGGCTTCTTTAGTATTCTGAATGTAAAAAGGCAATATTTCCTTTCGCTTCGATACTTCAGAATTTAGGTCTATGACATCAAATGTTCCGGCGGAATTGGGCTTGTATAAATTAGCCACACCTGATTTGCCCAAATAAATGCCCTCCTTAGAAGCGAAGAAAGCACGCCTTGTCTGATCAACCTCAAGCATTTTTAGCCAGCGATTTCCATCGTAACGGTAGATTGTACGATCCATATAGCCATATAGATTTTGATCTTCGCCAAGCGATAAGCCTATTACAGGTTTTTCTGCGCCCATCGCTTCCCACGACTTGAAGAAGATATTTGGCGTATTCTGCGTCCATGTAGAAATGGGTATTACCAGAAAGGTAAAGATTAAAAGCCACATCTTTTGTAGCTGTTGATACTCAGGGATTCCTTTGTTTGGCGGACGCATGATTAGAATCATTTTTTCGAGGGAAGACCTAAAGATAATCATTTTCAGAATGCCACTTGCTCGGTCAACAAAAAAATCGCCTTCCTTTGCTCTTCAACACCAATATTCGGAACAAAGAATAAATATCCATGGTGGTCTAAATTACCGTATCAAAGAAAAGCAAAACAAAACGGCCTCGATGTTTTATCACCGAAGCCGTTTGCTTAATTGCCTTATGCCCAAATCCGCTACTTCACCAGTACAAGCGACTTATTGGCCACAAAATTCTCTCCTTTTACCCGCACGAAATAACGTCCGGAAGACAAGTCTTGGGCTTGGAAAGTGAAGGCATGGGTAGTTTGTCCGGCCAAACTTCCATTGTGCAGCGTAGCAACCTTGCGGCCTTGTAGGTCATAAATATTGATCTGCACCACCTGCGTTTGTGCCACGGCCAAGGTGAAGTTTGTTTGAGGATTAAAGGGATTCGGATACGCTTCCGAAAGCGCAAAAGTGTCTGTTAATTCCACAAAGACCTGCATCATCCGACCATAACTTACATACCCATTTTTATCATATTGCGCAATGCGGAAAACGTGAGCGCCATACGCCAGATTTGGAACAGTAAACGAGTACTCGCTCAGGTCAATGGACGTACCTTTGCCTTGCACCTCGCCAACTGGCTTCCATCCTTGGGGCGTTTGCTGTTCAATCACAAAGCGGTCGTTGTTGGTTTCACTAACGGTTTTCCAACTAAAAGTAACCGCTTGATTTTCCACTTGTGCCGATTGGGAGGCCAACGAAATAGGCAGGATTACTGTTTGGGTACCTGTACCATTAAAAACTTCAATATTACTACAATCGCCTGACACCCAAGTGCCTAATTCAGGATAACGTGGTGGATTGGGGGTAGAATCTACCTCGTTATAAGCAGCAACTGCCCACCCACTTCCATCATTGACCTGAAGTTCCCATCTTGTGCCGGAATAAAAGATTCGAGCCGGTAATGGGTCAGGGGAAGAAGAGGTAAGCACATCCCCAGCATAAATATTTCGTCCTGATTCCGTTGATTGATACGTTAAGACATTAGATGTTGCAGGATTTGGAAAACATCCCCCATCCGCATCTTTAAAGGTAACCGTGTTGCCTGATTGGGCAAAGATTTGAGACGCTATGCTGAGCATAAGCGCACTAAGTAGAAGCAAAATTTTCATAAAGGTATTTAATTGTGAATAAAGAAGATATAGTCTTATGACTACAAGGTAAATTTGTAAAATGAAAACAACGTGGGCATCTTCGGCAGAAGGAAGATGCCCACGCATTAGGTTACTTTAGTTATCCCAATGCTCTGGGTAATACCCATCTACCGAGATGATGAACATCATCGTAACGGTAGGCTGCATTAGGCTAATCGGTTGTGGGTTACTCGCACCAGCAGGCTGGGCGGTAATTTCCACCATTTCTTTCGCCATGCTACTATCAGCGGTCGTATTGTATTCTTTATCGAAAGTGCCCGTACCAGCGGGATAACCTCCAACGGGAGAATCTTGGGTTCCCGAAGCAGTACTAACATTGAGTTTTACATTGACCTTATGGCCATGGACTGGGAGGTTTTCGGCTTTTAACACGTAGGACTCACTTCCACCTTTGAATCCCTGTGAGCGTTGTTGGTCTGGGGCAACGGGAATTCGACCGCGTAAGTCGGGTAAACCAAAAGTAGTTCTTCCATCCCCGCCAAAGCGCGTGCCCAGAATACTAAAAAGGGCTGTGTATTGTTGAATCGGCAAGAGTTGGCCATCACAAGACATCCAGCCATGTGGAACGTAAGAGCCACTAAAAAGGCGAATTTCGCCAAGATATTGTTCCATTTCTTTTTGGGTTTAAAACTGTTCAATGAAAACGGTTAGGCTTAGGATCGGGGCGGGTAATTCCCTTGTACTGCGATCATAAAGCCAATAATCATATAGGGCTGCTGAATCCCGAACGGTTTTCCCTGCCCTGTTGGCCCTAAAGTCGTTGTGGCGGCATCGGTAGCGATGGTTGCTCCAGTTGTAGGGCTGGCTCCATATTCAAGATCACCCGCATTCTTGGCCCAATAAGCATCTTTGGGGGAAGACTGAGCTGCTGCTTGTCCACTTACTTTCACTTTTGCTGTGGCAGCATGGGTATGGGATGGCATATTATCAGGAGTAAGCGTTACGGTATCGCTACCCAAACTCATTCCAATGGGATATTGCCCAAGTGCACCAATGGGGGTACGGCCCTTTAGATTGGGAAGATTGAAGGTTGAGACACCGTCTCCGCCATATATCGTGCCAATGATACTAAAAAGGGCTTGATAATCCCGAATTTGAAGGGTGCGCCCATCACACCACATCCAGTTTTTTGGTTCATAGCTGCCGGCAAACATCCGGATTTCGCCAATGTATTCTTCCATAATGGTAAATTGCTAACAAGGTTAATTGAAAAGAAAGACCAACTTAAGAGCGTGGAGGATAGATACCCTTAAGGGCAATGATGAAACAGACCGATAAAGAGGGAATCATGTTGTTCACAGGTTTTTTCCCGCCTTCAGTACTGACGTCAACCGTGGTCGCATTGGCTCCCAGATAGTCTGCGGCATCTCTGGTCATTGCATAGCAATTGTCGTTTTTGGAAAAACTGGCGTTTCCCGGATAGGCTTTGTCGGGCATTTGTGTTAACGTTCCTCCAGCGGTGTCTTTGCATTTCACCCCGATTGTTCCATTTGTTGGAGCATTTGGTGCGGCAGCCAATAATGGTGGGGTTTGGCTTTCAACTGGATGGGTATGGAGCGGAACATGGCTGTTATTAAAGGCAATGGAGGCATCACCTTTTGCTTCAGCTCTTTGATGTCCATTGCCGATGTGCATTGGCGCACGTCCGCGAAGGTCTGGTAATGCAAAGTCTGTTGTCCCATCTCCACCAAAGGCATTGCCCAGAAGTGAGAATAGGGCTTGATTTTGCCGGATAGGCAGTTTTCGCCCGTCGCATATTGCCCAGCCTTCTGGAGCAAAATTCCCTGCGAACATGCGTATTTCACCTAATAGAGGTTCCATAGGATTACGTTAGTTAGTTTGGTTAATAGATCCACATCTCCATCTGAAGACGTGGCGTGAAGGGTGATCTATTTTATTTGTAGTGGATGGGTATCTATGTGTTTATAGTAATTTACACTTGCAAGAGTACACTACAACAGCAGATATGCGTTGCATTGCTTATAAAATACTCGTAAACAAAGCGCTATTAGAATAACGCCTATTCAGTAAAAAATTATGGATCAAAAAAACCAATAACAGAGAATAGAAGGTGGTGGAGGTGTGCTACTGGTCGCTTTTTCTCGTAGGGTAAACTGAAAATACGCCCGACGACCGCCCTTAGCCTTGTCCAAAAGTCCTTTTTTACTTGTCCAAAAGTGTCAAAAACAAAAAAGACTTTTTTATTTTCCTTTTTTTGCCCCGTTTCTCACATCAAACCTCGGAGGGGCTAATCCCAAAATGACTCTTAAACGCTTTTGAGAAGCCAGCATGACTCTGGTAGCCCACTGCAAACGTAACTTGTACGACGGGTACACCTGCCTTCAGCAACTTCATGGCCTGCTCCATTCTTAAGCGAGTGATATACTGTTTTGGCGACGTGTGGATAAGGTTGCTCAACCGCCGGAACAAGACGCTTCTACTCATCCCCAAATGCTCGGCGATCGCATTGACATCTAAATCGGGTTGATCTAAATGACCGAGGACATAGGCATTAAAAGCTTCCAACATTGCGTCATCATGTCCATCTGTTGTAAATTTAGACGTGGCCTCTTCTTGAGAGGGCAAGATTTGATGGGTTTGGATATTAAGTGCAATTTCCGCTTGTAGCTGTAATAGGTTTTTTACTTGGAGCGCAACGGCCTCAACGGAGAAGGGTTTGGGGATGTAGGCATCTGCACCCGACGCCACACTCTGGTGGAATCCCTCTGCATCAGCTCTTGCCGTTAAAACAATCACCGGAATCGCTCTGAATACCTTGGACTGACGAAATTTTTCTATGAATTGCCAACCATCCATGATCGGCATCATCACATCCGTAATCACCAAATCTGGAAGTTTTGACTTGGCCAAAAGAAGTGCCTCCTCTCCATTCTTTGCACTTACTACACGATAACAGTCAGAAAAATAGTGGACAAGCAGCCCTGCAATGTCTTCATTGTCTTCTACAATCAAAATGAGGGGCTTATGGTCAGACACTGCTTTAGATTCTTCTTTCACCTCCTTCCCCGCTTGTTCTTGAGCAACTTGTGTGACAGACAAGACCTTGGTTTCGTCACTCTTGATTTTTATGGGCAAGGTCAATGTGAAGGTGGAGCCAACACCACGTTCGCTTTCTACAACCAAGTCCCCTTGCATCGCTTTAGACAATTCTTTGGACAAGGACAAGCCAATTCCAGTTCCTGTTGAATCTGCATGTTCCGGAGAGCGGTAATACCACGAAAAAATTTGAGCTAACTCTTCCTTTTTAATTCCCGCACCTTGATCAGTGACCGAAATCTGTAACGTATTTTCCTTTGTAAAAACCTTAACACTTACGGTGACAATAGAATTGGCAGGGCTATAGTTCAGCGCATTTTGAATAATATTCGATAAAATGGTATGGATCTTTCCAATATCTACCTCTGCAATAATTTCGTGTTCAGGCATGTCTAAACGAAGTTCAATTTTTTTCATTTCTGCCATACCTTTAAAATTACCATAAATCCAATCTTTTAGAATACTAACTATCGAAAATTCGTGTAAATCAAGTTGAATCATTCCCGCTTCTAAACGTGCGATTTGAAGAATCTGGTTCACCAATTCTAAAACCCTATTTCCATTATTAAGTGCTGTTTTAAACAACCAAATATCGGATGTAGAAAGTTTATCTTCGTACTTATTTAAAAAAATACGTATCGGTTCCGTAATAACTGTTAGAGGTGTCCTAATTTCATGTGCAACATTGATAAACAGTCGTGACTTAATTTCATTCAACAGACTTGTTGCATTGGGATAAGTATAATGTTTACATTAGTTTAAACGTGTATTCCTCTCAATATTAATCTATATAAAACGATGAAAGATTTTTCGATATATTCAAATGTCAAAACAGATCGTGACTT
>JAFLBZ010000036.1 GCA_017303715.1 Rhodothermia bacterium
TCGCTCTCCAAAAGAGCCGTTAGGTCGGAAACAGATGTCATTTGTGTCTTCGTTTGGTCAAAAACTTATACACAGCATCTGTTTTTTTGTTTTAGGCTCTCACCAAAAAGTTGGCTAACATATAGATACTGGGTTTTATTCTTAATTTTGCCTCGTCGTGGGTGAAAACAGAAAGCCCTTTAGACGATACCTTGGCCTACTTTGTTGGTATTACCGTATTGATTGGGACGGTAAGTCTGATCCTCGTATTGTACCGAATCCTAAATTTTACATATCCCCGTGAAACACCTGATCGGTATTACCTTACCACACTGAAATTGTTTATTTTTGGTGTCGGATCAGCTTACTTAGGTGTTTTGGTGGATATGTTTGCCAATTTCATGCACGAATAAAAGTGTTATAGATTGTTTAAAAGAGTCGCTTCGTTCCTTTTATAAAAAATAAAAATGGAAACTTATTCTAAAGCAATTTCTGCATACCTAAGCCCCCTCTCGGATGCAATGGTAAAGATTGCATTACCTGAAAATGCTGAACCGATGTCGCGGTATATGCAGAATAAATTTCCTTTTTTTGGCATAAAAAGCCCGGAAAGGAAAGAAGTGTTGCGGCTATTTTTGAAAGGAGCGGGGCTACCACCTGATTACCGAACAGTTGTACGAGAAATGTGGGATTTACCAGAACGGGAGTGGCAATACAATGCGATCGCTATTGGGGTAAGGTGTAAAAATGAATGGCAGGAAAATGATTGGGAATTGTTTGAGCATTGTATCCTGAACAAATCTTGGTGGGATTCGGTAGATGCTATTTCTACGGAGTGGGTGGCTACCTTTTTTGATAGGTATCCCCATCAAAAACAAGTGGTTACAGAACGTTGGTTAGCATCGGAGGATCTTTGGCTGCGTCGAACCATAATCATATTTCAGCGCCAAAAAAAGGAAAAAACCGATGTGGAATTGTTGATTCGGAGCATTGTTACGAACTTAGACTCGACAGATTTTTTTATTCAAAAGGGTATCGGTTGGGCTTTGCGTTCGTATGCAGCCGTTAATCCGGCATTTGTGGCTGATTTTGTTGCGACGAATCCCTTAAAGCCGCTGAGCAAACGGGAGGCTCTTAAAGGCGTAAACCGAACAAAAAAATGAATGTAGAAGGTCCACCATTGGAAAAACTGGTTCGCAGACTGATTGACACTCCAGATGTTCTCCTTCGCGAACCGATTATAAAAACTAAGGGGGACTTGGCGGTTCCAGCAGTGGTAGGGGATTTGTTACGATTTCTACAAGGCGATAATTCGGCAGACTGGCCTGATTTACAGGCTTTTTCGTCCGAATCTGGATTTGACCGAAATCGGCTCCGGCTGATTGTCTTGGTGGCATACTTGTTGCACGACGAGTGGTTTAGTGGTAAAACGCACTTGGTTTCGCCTACCTTAAACTTGTTGAAAACCGAGTTGGACGGCTTGGCCAAACGGATTGAGATGCCGCAGTTCATCAATATTGCCGACCGTCGCGAGGAGTTAATCCGTTATTGCCTTTCAAAATTAGATCTACGACCTTTAGGTGAGCGCCAAAGCCAAGCCAAAGACCGGCTTCATGCCTTAGACACTATAGAAGCAGAACGTGTTTTGCAAGAAACAAAAGCCGCCGAGGAAAAGGCGCGGCGGCTTCGAGCAGAAATTAAACGGCGCTTGGAAGAAGAGGAAGCGGCTGCAAAAGCCATGCGCGAGTGAATAACCTATTTGGCCAAAGCCTTCGTCAATATCTCACGCACCATTTCAGCATTGGCTTTCCCGCCGGATGCCTGTATCACTTTACCTGTAAAAAAGCCCAATAGCTGGGTTTTTCCACCTCTATATTGTACCAATTGGTTCGGAAAGGCTTTCAACGTTTCTTCCACAAACCCCAAAATAGCATCCGGATCGCTAATTTGTTGTAGTCCATTCGACTCAACCACCAGGTTAGGGTCTTTTCCTGTGGTTTGAACTTCAGCGAAGACTTGCCGAGCCGTGGCCGCACCAATCTTGCCTTCCGCGACCAACTGAATGAGTTCCTTTAATTGCTTCGCTGAGATCGAAAGGGCCAAGCCATCGTTTAGTGCTTTGTTGGCCTCATTCGAGACCCACGCCGCAACCGATGCAGCATCAGCACCTAAGCCAATCGTTTTGGCAAAAAGTTCGGTTAGTTCAGTCCGATTGGTGATGATTTCGGCTTGACGCAAATCAATTCCACTTGAGGCAGCCATAGCCTTTGCCGCATCACTGGCTTCTGAACGGCTTTCTGCTGATACCTTGTTCGTTTTGGCTTTGGCCGCCACTTTTTCCGGGATCAATTGCTTTTCCCAACTGTCGCGAAGCGTTACGATGCGGTTAAGAACAATCGTTTTCCTCGAATGGTCAACCGGATCGGGCCAAAAATATCCTTGTCGCTCCAATTGCCATCTCGTTTCTGCTGGATCCTCCAAAATGGCTGGCTCAATAAATCCTTGCACCTCTATGAGTGAGTTTGGATTTAGATTTTGTTTGAAATCCTCTACGCCTTCTTCAGGATCAGGTACAGAAAATAGCCGATCATAAAGACGGAATTTTGCAGGAACCGCATGTTGCGCCGATAACCAATGGATGGCGGTGGCTTTCTTACCACTAGTATCTTGCCCAGATTTGGTCGTTGGGTCATAGGTGGCATTCAAGGCCACAATTTGCCCTGTAGCATCACGGATTACCTCGTCGCATCGGATGATGTAAGCGCCCTTGAGCCGTATTTCACCGTCAAGAACAAGTCTTTTCCAGCCTTTGGGTGGATTTTCCGTAAAGTCCTCTCGCTCTATAAAAAGGGTTTTACCGAACATTACAGAGCGATTTGTTTGGTCTCCACCCCCTTTTTCAATGACGTCGTGTGGGAAGTTAGCCATTGGTAAGACTTCGGTTCTTTCCTCTTCCCAATTGGTAATCACCACCTTTAAGGGATCTAAGACGGCCATTCTTCGAGGTGCAGAAAAGTTCAGGTCATTCCGGATGGCCCACTCCAAAAGAGCGATATCAATCCGGTTTTCAGTTTTGGCAACCCCAATTTTTTCCGCAAACGTCCGAATGGAGTTGGGTGTGAAACCGCGTCGTCTGAGGGCTGCAAGCGTTGGCATTCGCGGGTCGTCCCAGCCATTGACGTGTTTTTCGCGTACTAATTGTAAGAGTTTACGTTTGGAAACTACGGTATAGTCCAAATTCATTCGCGCAAATTCATATTGGTAGGGGCGCGGGGCTTCCCAAAGATTTTCCATCAACCAATCATAAATGGCGCGATTGTTGTCAAATTCTAAGGTGCAAAAAGAGTGAGAAATATTCTCTATGGCATCGGATAAAGGATGTGCATAATCATACAGTGGATAAATACACCACTTATCGCCTGTTCGGTAATGGCTCGCGTGTTTGATACGGTATAAAATAGGGTCACGCATTTTCATATTCGGGCTGGACATATCGCCCTTAGCTCGCAAAACATGTTTACCGTCCGGAAATTCACCCTTTTTCATTCGGACAAATAAGTCCATGTTTTCTTCGATGGTACGGTTGCGATATGGACTTTCTACGCCGGCTTCAACCAATGAGCCACGACGTTTACGGATTTGTTCGTCGGTCTGCGAATCCACATACGCGACTCCTTTTTGGATGAGAACCAAGGCAAATTCATACATTTGGTCAAAATAGTCTGAGGCAAAATAGAGGTGTTCTCCCCAGTCATAACCCAACCATCTTATCATTTCGATGATTTTTTCCACGTATTCCGTTTCTTCCGTTTCAGGGTTGGTATCGTCCATTCTTAGGTGACACCGACCGTTATAGTCTGCTGCAACGCCAAAATTCAGCACAATACTTTTGGCATGACCAATATGCAAATACCCATTTGGTTCTGGCGGAAAACGGGTGATGACGGTTGGATATTTCTTCTTTGTGAGGTCCTCGCTTACGATTTCACGCAAGAAATCTTTAGAGGTGTTTTTTTTAGTTATAGAAGTCGTATTCTCAGACATAGTTTTTGACAAAATTTGAAATCAGGTGCTTTTATTATGGGCAGAAAGTAAGGCATTTTTATGAATAGCGGGATGCTTTTACAGCAAATTGACCCTTTTAATCTTATCAGCCACTCCATTACTGCAAATGAGGCGAAAATCAATCGGTCTTCCTTTGTACCAATCGAGAAAGTTGTACGAGTTGAACCCATTTGGAAATGCCCATAAACACAACCGTTAGAACGGCCAAACCCCATAGCCAACCTTTCGTTTGCTCGGAGACCGAAAGACGGCTATACCAACTCATCGTATGTGCCCCAGCCGTGCCGCCGACCGTAAATAAAACCATCAGTAACGCGATCTTCTCCATCAATATGCCCAATTTTGTGCGCAATGCCTGACGATGTTGAACGAAGGATTGAACAGAAAGGAGGTACGAACCTGTAAAGAAAAAGGCAAATGCGCCGAATAGCCAGATAATTTGGGACGGAATAGCCCGACCTGCTGCCTGAAAACTGACCCATACGAAGTAGAGAAGTATATAAAAAATCGCTAATAATACGGTTCCCATCCAAACTTTCCAACGTTTGGGAAGGCTTTGTTCTAATTCAGAATTCATATTGTCGGAGGTCATAAAATGCCTAAGTTCGTAAGTTCGTCCGGTATAAGCAAGTCTTAACGGAAATCCCAGCCAAGAATTTGCCTAACCCATCAAAAAAAGGGGTGCTGAAAAGTCAGAACCCCCAAATTCGTAATCCTTGTGCGCTTAGATCAGGCTTCTGGAACCACCTTGACCTTAAAGCTGCCTTCTACTTCGCTGTGTAGGCGTACTGTAACCGTATAAACCCCCACATTACGAATGTCTTCGTTTACCGTCAATCTCCGACGATCCAGATCAACACCCCGGTGCTTGAGTGCCTCGGCGATGGTTGTCGTGGTAACGGTTCCGAAGAGACGTCCTTCTTCACCCACTTTTGCGGGGATTTCCAGTTCGATTTCGGACAACCGTGCGGCAAGGGCTAAGGCATCTTGCTTCACTTTAGACAATTTGAGTGAAGCTTGCTTTTTCATTTCTTCAGCGTGGCGAATGTTCCCCGGTGAAGCAATTACGGCAAAGCCATGTGGGATCAGGTAATTACGGCCATAACCATCCTTTACCGTTACAATGTCTCCGGCGAAGCCTAATTTATCAATATCTTGTTTTAAAATCAGTTTCATGATCAGGTCTCCTATTCAAAGGTCTGGTTGGTTTAGCTCAGGTTATCGGCAACGTATGGTAAAAGTGCCATCTGACGGGCGCGTTTTACGGCTTCCACAACTGCACGTTGTTGTTTTGCGGTAACGCCAGTAATACGACGTGGGAGCAATTTGCCCTGATCATTGATGAACCGTTGGAGCAGTTCTACGTTTTTGTAGTCCACAAATTCAATTTCCCCGAGGCGGTTTTTCCGCTTCTGACGGGGCTGCGTAACTGGTGTATTGCTGTTTAAAGGAGCGAGGCCAGTATTTGTGCGCGTATTGTTTTTTTCTGTACGGCGTGCCATGTTTGTTTGGGTTAAAAGGTTAAACTTGGGCCTCTTCTGTTGGGGTGGATGAGGTTTTTTCGTAGTTACGCATCATTTTTGCGTCAAACTTCAACACAAGGTAGCGTAAGTGATTGTCCGAGATTTCCATCAAACGCTTTAGACGGACAATGACGTCGCCCGGAGCATTAAAATAGACGTTCACATAATAACCATTGCGTTTTTTTTGGATGCTGTAAGCTAATTTTTGAAGCCCCCAAGTGTCCACCTTTAGGATGGAACCGCCGTTCTCGGTGATGAACGCATTGATGCGCTCAATTTCGCTTTTTTGCTGCTCCTCCGTCAATACAGGATTGAGGATGTACAGCATGTCGTACATGTTTTGAGCCATGATATTGTGTCCCTATGGATCAGTTTAGTAAGTGAGCTTCCACAATGATTGAAGAAGCAGGGATGTTTAGCCTCCTAATATAGGGAGCTTAGAAAATAAGAATAGTGAAAATGTGTTGCAGAAATAGGCTATTGGGCTTACTTCAAATGTTGTTTCAAAAATGCTTGGGTGAGCGTCCAAGCGTCTTCTGCCGCCGCCGCATTATACCTTTGGCCGGAAGGGTTTGCGAACGCATGGTCGGCGTGTTCATAGACCTTGATCTTGGTGTTTTTTTGCAATTCGCGCAAGGTGGTTTCAAATTGTTGAACAGTAGAAATGGGTATCCCTTTGTCCATACCCCCGAAAAATCCGAGAATGGGCATTTGCAGGGACGCCAATTCTTCGCGCGAGGGCTTGGAGACATCGCCGTAATAAATTACCGTGGCATTGAGCGATTTCGGGAGTGCAATGGCGGTTTGCAGGGAAAAAAAGCCCCCCATACACCAACCAACGGAGGCTATTTTGGAAGCATTTTCCTTTTTGAGAAAGGCATAGGCCGCCATTAGAATACGCCGACTACCTGCCAAGTCATTTGTTGCATTGCGCATAAGGGGCATGGCCTCGGCAGAAGTGGTTGCAATAGTTCCATGATACATGTCCACCGCCAGAACTTTATACCCTAGTGCCGCATATTTTTCAGCCATCGCTTTTATATTGTCATTTAAGCCCCACCATTCATGAATCATGATGATGCCGGGTGCATTGGGTTTGGTGTCTCTGCGCTTCACATAGTAGCCATTAAACGCCTTACCATCCTCTCCCCCAAAGGGAACCATACTTCCCGCATCGTGATTTGCATCATGCGCCGTTGCGGGAGTTGGTGTTGGGTTCTCGTGCTGGTGTTCGGTGTTCATCCGATCCGTGTAATCCTTCTCGGTTTTTGAAGGTGTACAACCCGCCCACAATTCCAAAAAGATAAGTAGGAGGGAAATCACTTTTAAAAAGTCGCTTTTCATGTCCGTTTTGTTTTTAATTATGGGAAAATTAGATGCCGTTTTTTTACCAAAATAGCTTTCTTTACTACTCAAATGCCATCACTTCATCTATAAAAATCCAAGCACTGGTTCCGGAAAAAAGGAAGTCCGCCCCAATCGTTTTAGGACTTTTGACGACAAACCGGACAAAACGTGCCTTCCTTTTTGTGCCCTCGACGGCTAAAGTCTCATAATAAGCCGATGTATGTTTAGAGGAATTCGGATTTAGGATTTTGCCCAATGGTTCGAACTTGATTCCGTCCAGCGAGGTCTCAACTTCTAAGGCGAGAGGTGCGTGAATCCCATCCGAAACGCTTACCATATGGTGTAGGCTTGCACGAGATACGAGGGTAGGCTTTTCCAAGGTTAAGGTGAAATCCACATCCTTTCCATCAAATCCTAGCCATCCTTTATCCTTAAAATCCAAGGGTGCGAATTGTCCATCCACAAGGGTTTCAGGGCCTTTTCCGGCATATTTAGCACTATAAGGCGTATCGTATCGAATTTGCCCGAAGGTCGCCAAACTCAGAGGAATTTCTACTGGAATGGTCTGGATACGTTTGCCGTTCTTAAATAACCCAATCGAATATGTTGTGTATGTATTTGTTTTTAATGGATGTTGATAAAGCAAAAAGTCGCGATCTTGGCCATTAGATTTTTGGCTTACCCGTACTTCTACATCCGGTAAATTTGCAGAAATACTTAGCGCCGCTGTTTTGTCTGGCTGTATCTTGACCTCAAATGAGGGTTCTTGCGCAACGAAAACATCATCAATCCAAACCGTCCCCGCTCCGAGAACCTCAAATCCAAGTTGTAACGAAGCAATGGAGAGATTTACAGGAACCCAGAAAGAAAACAACTTCCAATCTGTGGTCGGTTCTACCGTTTCTTCCCATGCAAGTTCTTCGAAGTGTACTTTTAAACGTGGTTTACTTGAAGTAGTATGGGATTTTGCGAAAAAGCGAACCAAATAAGAACGGTTCTTTTGCGACATCATCCTGAAAAAGGTTGCTTTTTGGCTAAGTTCATCGGTTGGATTGCGGAATCGCAAGGAATATCGCCCTGAATGTGCCGTTTCAGCGGTCAGAAAAAGGGTTGCACCATTATAAGAAGGCCGATCATTGGTAGAGAGGTATAACCCAAAAGGTGCTGCTGGACTGTAAAATTGCTCAAATCCGGGACTCACAAAAAGATTTTTATCATTTGAAACAGGATTTTCGTATTCAATCCGATAAGCCTTGGTTCCATAACCCGTAATCATGTCCTGAATTTTACCCTCAACCACCGGAATAGACCGATTTTCAAAGGGTAGATGAATGGTCATTGGCTTTCGGCCATCCGGATGAGGGGGGAGGTCGAATTGTATCTGCTCTGGACGGTTTTGGATATTGGCGAGTAAAATCATGAGTGAATATCCGTCATCAAAGGCTTTGCCGGATACGGTGGAGATATTCGTTGCAATTGGAATCCGTTCTTTTGGGGAGAAAAGCCAAGGATAGAGCATGGCAGTCTCATGCGCAACTGCAACGGCGCCATTCCAAGTGGTTCTTGATTGCGGTCGGATGTTAGGGTATTGCCGGATAAAGTACTGAACGCCCATTGCATTCTCAATCAAGCCTAAATACGTCATCACCCGAATTTCGTCGGCTGTAGGTTCGCGTAACCAAAACTCACCACCACCAAAAGCCTGCGGAACCAACCAAAGGGGTTTTTTGAACCGGAAATACTGATTGAGCGGTTTCATATATTCCCGAACAGCATTGACATCGCCGGGGATCGGATACGGATCGGTCATGGCAATATCGTGGGAATTGGCAAATTGGTTGGCCATCGAGGGGATCACAAAAACCACTGTAACAGGGTGATACGGATCTGCTTGTCGAATAATTTGATAAGCCTTTTCCAATAATTCTGGCGGACGGCTCTGGCCATCAGGTTCGTCATTCATGTACCACGAAAGCAAAGCGGGATGATCACGGAAGGTTTCTACCTCTTTGCGCAAAATTTCCCAGCGTCTGGTTTCTTCTTCGGGAGATACTTTTTGGTCTGGACGATTGAAGCCACTGCCAACCAAGTCGTTTAGGCCATAATTTACTTTGATGCCAAGCCGCGCACACTCATCCATGTAGGCTCTGCGTTCTGCAAGGGTTTCTTTGTCATTTTTCTGATAAACCCCCATCAAGTTCATGGCGTTATAGACCTCTTGTTTTGCAATATCACCAACGGGAAATGAAGCATAAAATCCAAAAGGGTAAAAGGGGATATTGTCCACCAAAAGTCCACCCGTGATGCGGTCAATTTTTACTTCATTTGTCTTAGTAGCCAGACGTGTAACCTGAATGCCTTGTGAAACCTCATGCCCATCCTGAATCCCAACCTGAAAGGTTACGGTGTTTGTGCCTTGGGGCAGTGAACCCAATTCCCACTCAAATTCCTGAAATTCTTTGGTCTGATGTGTTCTGTTTAAGTTCTTTTCGCCCAATTTTACCCATTTGACCAAGGGGGCTTCAGGGCCAAAAATCAATAACTTACCTACCTTCTCATGTGTATAATAGCTGTACCGGCTGATCAGTTCTATGTTTTGCGCTTGTACCACCGAAATTAGGAAAAGCAAGGTCAGGACGAAAAAATTTTTCATGGAAGGGAGGGCTATTTGTCTAAGCGATGAATTGAAAGGAATATAAATTGAAGGGAATATAAGAAGTTCATAGCGGAAGTAATAAACCAAGTACGCAAAAGAAGGTGTCTTCCAAAAAAGTTTTCCGCGAGAGTGAAATGATGAACCTTTTATAAAGATATGCGTTGAAAAAACAATTACTTCTTTAACCAATGGAGCCGCATATGTTTAGCCTATCAAAAAACTTGTTGCTTGGCATTTTTTCTTTGTGCTGCCTTTCGCTTGTTGGATGTAAAAGTACGGGTGAAGTGGCGGAAGAGTCGAACCGTGATCGCAGTCGAGATACAATGAATATTACAACCGTTTCGGGGAGTGAGGTGTATGACCGTCCTGTAACAAATGTGGCGGAAATGCTACGCGGTCGTGTTCCCGGCGTACAGGTTATTCCGACGGCTGGTGGGTACCAAATTCGGATTCGTGGCGTCAATTCCATCCAAGGCGATAACGAGCCACTCTTTGTTTTAGACGGGGTACCGCTGATCAAAGAAGCGAATGGCGCCTTTATGCTGATGGTAAATCCGTATGATGTGGAGGACATTCGGGTGTTAAAGGGGCCGGATGCCATGGCGCTTTATGGCTTTCGGGGCAATAATGGCGTGATTGAAGTCAAAACCCGCCGCCAATAAAGATAAAGGAAGACCAGAAAACTTAGGCCCAAACAATATTGGTAATGGTGTTCCGCTGTCTTTGATCTTTTTGCTTAACGCCCATCGCGGGTTCTCCTGACCAACAACTTGGCCGGCTCGTCTGTGCGCAAAAAATGTACACATAGATGTAAAATTATTTTCGTAAAATTTTTTCCATTGATTTCCCCCTTGCTAACTCATCAATTAATTTATCAAGATAACGAATTTTTTGCATCAAAGGATGTTCGATTTCTTCAACACGATAACCACAAATGACACCTTTTATTTTTTCTGAATTGGGATTGAAATGGGGTGCTTCTGCGAAGAAGTTCTCAAAACTGGTCTTCTGTTCGAGATGATTTTGTAATGAATTGTCATCAAAACCGGTCAACCAAAAAATGATTTGATTCACCTCTTGCTGTGTCCGCCCTTTTTTTTCTGCTTTTTGAACATAATGCGGATAAACACTGGCAAAAGGTATGTTAAAAATTCTTTCGTTACCCATCAAATCGCGTCGTTTTAAGAGTTTAGGTTAAAACTAAAGTTACAAAAATGATAGAGAAATCCAATGGTTCATAAATTTATACAGGTCATGATTTTTTATCAATGATCTTCATGCCATTAAACTTGGAATATCACAGGGTTTTGCTTTTTATTTGAAAAAAATGGACAACAGTAAAAAAAGAATTGGTTTGTTTGGTGGTTCTTTTAATCCACCGCATTTGGGGCATTTGTTGATGGCCGAGTGGATAGGGGTAGCGGTGGGGTTGGAGGAGGTTTGGTGGTTGCCAGCCGCTACACCGCCACACAAAGTATTGGCAGGCGGCATCTCTGGTGAAATGAGGCTTAAACTGGTGGAGGCGGCCATTTTAGGTAACTCACGCTTCCATGCCTGCGATTTTGAAGTCAGAAAAGGCGATATTTCTTATACCATAGAGACGTTGCGGGCATTTGCGTCCCTACACCCAAACATTCAGTTTTCGTTAATCATAGGAGGGGATAGCCTTCAGCAATTCCATACTTGGCGAGCCTATACCGAGATTTTGGAACGGGTGGACTTACTCGTTTATAGCCGTGTTGGAACGAATATTTCTGCGGTAAGCCCAGATGTCTTAGCACGCGCAACCCTCATTCCTGCACCGCTTATTGAGCTTTCAAGTACGGTCATTCGGGAGCGCATCCGTAATGGAGAATCGGTATTGTACCAAGTTCCCACCGCTGTTTGGGATTTGATAACTTCAGAAAATCTCTATCGGCTGTAAAACCATGAGCAAAAAAAGCCGCTCTAACACGAACGGCTTTGAGGGATAAAGTAGATCAAATTTTAGGGCATTATTTTGCCTTGTTTAAGAAGCTGTTTTTTCTTCCATATACAAAATAAATGACCAGTCCAACGGATAGCCAAATAAGGAAACGCCACCAACTTTCTACCGGAATTTCGCTCATAAGGTACAAACAGGTCAATAAGCCCAACACTGGAATCAAAGAAAGTTTATACCGGAAGGATTGAACAATCAAATAAAGAGTAGTAAAAAGGAAAATGTATCGCGGAATTAAGGTCTCTAAATGCCCAAAATCCTGTGGCATGAGTTGATGCAGAACTTCTGGATGCCCCATAAATCCGTACCCCAAAAGGAGCAAGGTCACAGGAAGCAAGAAATATTTGCTATCAACGAATGGAATCTTGAAACGGCGTTCTAATTCTGGTTTTTTTATGTCTAAGATCAGAACCCCACCGCAAACAAGAACAAACGCGAATAGGGTTCCGATACTTGTAAGATCAGTTACGACGGTGATGTTAAGAAAAAGTGCTGGGATTGATACCAAAAGACCTGTAATAATGGTAGAAAACCAAGGTGTTTGATATTTTGGATGGATTTCTGCGAACTTCTTAGGCAGAAGACCGTCTCGGCTCATACTCATCCAAATGCGGGGTTGGCCCAATTGGAAAACAAGTAATACACTGGCCATTGCTACAACCGCACTTAGACTAACAACCCAAGCAATCCAATCCATACCGGCTTTGTTGAAAATGTATGCCAACGGATCGGCGACGCCACTTAGTTCCGTATAATTAACCATACCGGTTGTGACGAGTGCAAGCAGGATGTATAAAATTGTACAAATAATTAATGTGTAGATCATGCCTAAAGGAAGATCGCGTTGTGGATTTTTACATTCCTCTGCGGTAGTCGAGATGGCATCAAAACCGATGTAAGCAAAAAATACACCGCCAACACCCGCCAATACACCGCCCCAGCCATTGGGCATGAAAGGTGTCCAGTTTTCTGGCTTCACGTAGAAGAAACCAATCCCAATCACTACAACGATAACGGCTAACTTTAATAAAACCATTAAGTTACTGGCTTTGCGAGACTCACTGATCCCTATAAACGTAAGCAAAGAGATGAACAGTACAATACCGAAAGCTGGGATATCTCCTACGAATCTAAGTCCTAAAAAATGAGGTGCTTCCATCCAAGCGCGGTAAGCCTCTGAAGTAACATCTGGAGAGGCGGAATGGAAGGCTGTGTAGGCGGACAGGAAATCCGTAGAGAGCCAAACCGGAATGGATAATCCAAACCCTCTAAGCATTTCCGTGAAATAGCCAGACCATCCTATGGCAACCGCAATGTTTCCGATGGCATATTCAATAATCAAATCCCATCCGATTATCCACGCCAAAAGCTCTCCAAACGATGCATAAGCATAGGTATATGCACTACCAGAAATGGGAATCATAGAGGCGAAAGAAGCATAACACATGGCAGAAAAACCACATGCAATAGCGACAAATATAAAAAGAAAAACGACTCCGGGACCGCCTTTAAAACTGACCTCTCCGATCGTCGCAAAAATTCCTGCTCCAATTACGGCAGCTATACCAAGCGCGGTTAAGTCTCTTACCCCCAGGTCTCTTTTCATGGAGCCACCTTCGTGTAGCGTAGGATCTGCTAAAATGGACTCTACCGACTTGGTGCGAAACAAGTCTCTAAGTTGCATATTTTTGAGAGATAAACGTGTGGAAAAAAAGCTATCAGAGAAGCATGAATGCACTGTGAAGCAATTTAGGAAGATAAGGTGAATTGAGACATTGTGCAAGTTCTACATTGAGATGAGGTGCAAAAAATGAATCTTTGCTTGGGAAAAATCCAAAATTTTCAGTATATCCGATTAACGATAAATAAATTATTAAGATAACATTGAGCTTGAGGCCCAGCTATGCGAATTAAAACAGCATCATAACCGCGATGAAGTGGGTGATCGTTCCGGCAAGGACAAACCCGTGCCAAATAGCGTGAAAAAATTGGCGATTTTTTTGGGCATAGAACCACGTACCGACGGTATAGCATAGGCCGCCTAGCACAATAAAAACAATACTAGAAGTGGGCACGGTCTCTATAAAAGGTTTACCGATAAGAACCACCAGCCAACCCATACCTAAATACAGGGCGAGCGAAAGTTTCTCAAATCGGTGGCGGAAAAACCATTTGTACAAAATACCCAAGATGGCAATTACCCAAATGAGACCAAACGCGATCCATCCAGTGGTTCCTTGTATTTGCATCAATAAAAAAGGGGAGTAGGTTCCGGCGATGAGCAAATAAATCCCCATGTGGTCTAAAAGTTTAAGAACGGGTTTAATTTGCTCGTGCTGTATGCTGTGGTATAGGGTGGAAAAAAGATAGAGTAGCAACATAGACCCTCCAAACAAAGCGCAACTTAGGACGGCAACCCAAGAACCCTTGAGTACGGCATTTGGAATCAGCAGTGCGATACCGATAATACTAAGCACAACACCAATACCATGTGTAATACTATTGGCCAATTCTTCTTTTAAAGGATCTAAGGTGGCTGAATTATTTTTCATACGAGTCGTTTTTTATCTGAATGTAATAAAAAAAGAGGTCAATTGAGGGAGGATTTATGCCCACCAAAGGGTGTTTCAGTTTTTAATCAATAGGCATTCTTGCACCTTCTGCAACCAAAAGTGGCGCATTGGTCGGAAAAATGAGTGTGCATTGTGCCATCAGCGGTCCAAGTGTATGTGCCTTCATGGTGGCTACTGCCGCTTCACGATAACCGGGGAAGTTCAGGGTTCCACCTCCAAGCACCAAAACATCTGGATTGAGTATATTGACAACCATGGCGAGACCCAGTCCTAAAAAAGTACCTGCGGATTCGAGTGCTTTCGTGATCGTCAGGTCTTCTAAACGTGCTCGTTCGTAGATTTGGTTTATTGGAAGGGCGAGGCTTTCCAAAATCCCCTTTCCTCCAGACAATTCATCTAAGGATTTTGGGCCATTCTCGGTTGGTAAGACCACGCTTCCCAATTCGCCAGCCCAACCAAATGCGCCATCCATAGGTTTCCCATCCACATAAATACCCATACCAAGGCCCGTTCCAACCATTACCGTGACCAAAGTTTGGCCGCCATAGCGCAAATGGGCATGTTTTGTAGCGGCTTTGGTGTCATTCAAAAAGTGTATTGGTACGTCTAAGCCTTTCAAGTCGGTTATTTTGAGGCCATTTAGATAGGGTACATCGCCACAAAGTACCACCTCGTTGCCATTTTGAACCAATCCCGGAAAAGCGATACCGATGCCTGTGATTTTTTTTGCAGACGTTGAAAGGTGTTTTTGTAGAATTTCTTGAAGGTCTTTAATGCCAAATAAAGGACCAGTTGGCAGGCGTTTGCCCATTGGATGGTCTCGGTCTATGAGGAGCAATTTCGTTCCGCCAATATCTATTCCAAGTCTGTTTTCTTGCATTTTTTAAGTTAAAATACGAAAAAAAGCCCCCTTTCTTTTGGGGAAAAGGAGGGGCTTAAAGAAGAGGATGTGTAGGTTTTGGCAAGAGAAAAATGTGTATTAAGCCAGATCGGGTTGAGGTGTCACGCGGAGATAGGGCTTGATCGGGGTGAAGCCTTTGGGGAATTTCTGCATGGCCTCTTGGTTTGAAATTGCAGGGATAATGATGACCTCTTCGCCGTACTGCCAATCTGCTGGCGTTGCAACCTGATGATAGGCGGTGAGTTGCAAAGAATCTATCACCCTAAGTATTTCAGCGAAATTGCGTCCGGTTGAAGCGGGGTAGGTGAGGGTCAGTTTTATTTTTTTGTCGGGGCCAATTACAAAAACCGAGCGAACGGTGGCTTTTTCGGAGGCATTGGGGTGAATCATGTCGTAGAGCGTAGCCACTTTCCGAGACGGATCAGCAATAATTGGAAAGTTTACGGTAGCGTTGTTCACTTCGTTGATGTCAGGAACCCAACGTCTGTGCGAATCTAGGTCATCCACACTGACGGCGAGAACTTTAACATTCCGTTTCGCAAATTCATCGGAAAGTAGTGCCGTTCGGCCTAATTCAGTGGTGCAAACTGGCGTGAAGTCTGCCGGATGTGAAAACAATACCCCCCAGTTATCGGCCAAGTACTCATGGAAGTGAATGGTTCCGGCGGTGGTTTCTGCGGTAAAATCGGGTGCAAGGTCGCCTAATCGAAGAGACATAGCGGTATATTTTAAGTTTTGGTACAGTGTTGATAGGTCAAGTTATCTCGCAAAGAAGTTGGTCGTTATGCCAATATGTTATGTAGTCATAGAAAAAGAAACGTAATTTAAGGGTGTCCTTTGCATTCGTAATTTCATGCGTATTGAAAATCTTTTGAGATGAAACTTCAGCACTTGTCGGCACTATTGGCCATTGTGGATCACCACTTCAACTTATCGGTTACTGCGCAACATCTGTTTACCACACAGCCCGCCATTAGCAAATACGTGTCGCATTTAGAAGAAGAATTGGGTGTAGCCTTATTTTTGCGGCGTGGCAAGCGGATTTTGGGCTTGTCTAAGGAGGGTGAGCAGGTTTATGAACACGCAAGACGGATCATGCAGGAGGTAGAAAACATCCGTACCGTCACAGATTTAGCCCATGCGCCCGATACTGGGCTTATTCGAATGGCGACCACGCATACTCAGGCCCGTTATTACCTTCCCAGCCGTATTCTGCGATTTATTGCCCGTCATCCGCGAGTGAAGATGCAGTTGTTTCAGCATACGCCCATTCACAATGCCAAACTTTTGGCCGAAGGGCAGGTTGATGTGGCGATATGTACCGAGGTCTTGTCTGACTATGAGGGGCTTCTGGCGATTCCGTGCTATCATTGGAACCGGATGCTTTTGGTACCGAGAGACCACCCACTCACGCAAAAGGAAAACCTTACCTTGTCCGATATTGTGGCTTATCCAATCATTTCATACTCAATGGGATTTACGGGTCGAGGGAAATTGGACCAGACCTTTCGTCAATCGGGGCTTCATCCCAATATTGTAATAACTGCCAGTGACGCTGATGTGATCAAAACCTATGTACGGATGGGTTTGGGAATTGGGATTGTAGCAGAAATGGCTTACGAAATGGGTGTTGATACCGATTTTGTGGCAATTCCATTGGGACATCTATTTCCGCAAGCAACTTCTTGGGTGGCGTATCAAAAACACCGCCTTATTCCACGTTATCTGTTTGATTTTATTCGAGAACTATCACCTTTTACGCGGCTCAAATTTAGGGATGGCGAGGTAATCTATGAGCCGCAAGAAGACCGGATCCCTTCGTTTGCGATGATCCGTCAAACAAAATAATCCGATTAGGAATGTTCGAACAGGCGTCCTTAGCCTGATCTTCAAAAAATAAGGTCATCGCAAGGCTTGCAGAAGGGGCTTTAGGGTCTTATACTATTGTTTCATTTCCCCTGCTTATCATTTACCGGACTTTCTTACGTTAGGCGCATTGCCTATTGTATTTGCATGAACGATGAAACCCCGCAAGCCGTTTTAACCGTCCGAACTTTGGGTGGTTTTGAGCTAAGGTCTAAAGATCAAATATGGCCGCTTCAGGGTTGGAAGCGCGATAAAAGCCTTCAGTTGTTTCAATATTTGCTGACAACAAAGGGCGGATTTCGTCATCGAGAGGTTATTGTAGAAGCACTTTGGCCCGAATTGAGCGGAACCGCAGCAGAACGCGATTTTAAGGTTGCGCTTAATGGACTTCAACAGGCACTAAAACCCATGAGTGCGGTTTCATTCGTTTTAAGAAATGGGATAAGTTATGCGCTCGACGGAAAGTTGGTTGCGGTTGACATAACCACATTTGAGGAAAAAATTGGTCTAGGTAATCGTGTTCTACCCAACAACAAAAAGGCCGCCATTGCCTTGTTTCGGGAAGCGCTTGTACATTATGGGGGTGTTTTTTTGCCAGAACGTTCTTACGAAGATTGGGCAACAGCCATACGCGAAAGGCTCCATATGCTTGCCCTTAGTACCATGACCAAACTTGGGGAAATGGTATTGGAGGAAAACCCGACAGAGTCGCTTCATCTTGCCTTACGGGTACTGGGCTTTGAAAAAGGCTGGGAAGATGCCTACCGTTTGGCGATGCGGGCCTATCTGGCAACAGGAAATCGTCCGATGGCGCTCAAAACATATGAGAAATGTGCCGATGTGCTGGAGGAACTGTATGATGTAGAACCCTTGCCCCAGACCACAAAACTCTATGTGGACATCAAACAATTGTAAGTACAACCCATTTGTAACCGATTTGTAACCCTCCTTTTTTACCTTTGCAACAGATTAAGAACATGAGCAAGCAAGACGATCTTTGGCAAGAATTGGAATCCGCACAAAGCAAGGTAGTGTCTTTTATGGTGCGCTTTACCCAACATCTGTGGAAGGATGAAAAGGGTGAGGCAAAAATCGCTTGGCGGGGGAATGTAAAACACGTTCAAGGCGATGAGGATACGAGTTTTACCGATTTTGCAGAAGGACTTTCGTTTATGCAAGCCCAACTCCAAACCCTTACACAAGAAACCTTAAGCCGGTATCATGAGGCGGCGCAGGCCACAACAGGTCTTGAAAATGGATTAAAGTTTTGGGAAGAAGCCACAAAACGTTATACCGACCTTTGGAGGAGCAGTTGGGAACAAGGCATGGAAGGGGCACAACAGATAAAAGCACACATGGACGAAGCCGTGCGGAAGTCCATACCCGCTTGGCCAGAACTGATGAACCCTTTGGCTCTTGCCGAAGAAAATCGGGAGTTGAAAAGGGAACTTGAAGCGCTGAAGGCAAGGATTCGAGCCTTAGAAAATACTAAAAACACAGCAGAATAACCGTTTTGATAGTTGCTCCGGTTCTTTGTTAAAGACAAAATTTACCAATAATCATTCAATAAACCGGAAAATACCATGGCAAACGAAATCGCAAACGCCGTACAAGAGGCCACCAAAATGTATGAAAACGCATTCAGCGAAACCAAATCACAATTTGAAACTGCTACCGCACAAGGTCAAGCCTTTATGGATAAAAATATGACCGAGGCCAAAGAACAGTATGCAAAAGCTTTTGAAACCTTCGTCAAAAACCAAGAAGCGGCACAGGTAGCAGCAAACGAAGCCTTCGAGAAGGTTTTGACCCTCCAAGCACAAAATATGGCATTTGCCACAGAAATGGCCGAGAAAATGCAAGCCGCATTGGTAAAGGAAACCGAAGCGACGTTTAAAATGACGGAGCTATATCTGGCACAAATGCAAGCAAATACCGATAAGTTTACGAAGTTAGCCACAGGTTTTTTAAACTGAACTAAGTGGTATTTGCCATAAGAAAATAATAGCAGGGGACACTTTCTGGAGGGCAGAATTGCTTTGGCATTCAGTCCTCCAGAGGTATTTTAAAACGAAAACCGGTAAAAGATAGCCCGAAATGAATCAAGCAAAGATGTTTGAAGAAGCCAGCCGCCATTGGCAAAGCCTTTTTGAAACGGGAGTCGCACAATGGCAGCAACAACTCGCCCAAGGGATGAAATCATTTGGGAACCAAGCACCTTCATGGGCTTCTGGGGTACGAATGCAAATGGAAAACGCCCAAAAAGTTTGGCTCTCAGCCATGCAAACCTTTGCCGGGCAAACAAGTGAGTTTTGGAAAAACGTAAAATCACCTGCGGACTTTGCGGCCACATTTCCGCAATTTCGCTCCGACCTGCACAAGAAGTTTACGGACGCTGTTGCGGACTCATATAAACAATTTGGGGATTATAACCAGCTTTGGGACGAATTTTTAGGGCATTACAAATCTTTCCAAAACGTGGGAAGTGATTTTTTCGCCCCCCACAAATCGGCAACAGAAGGCTTTTCAGCCCCAAAAAACCCAGAGGAATGGATGCAGTCCGGCCTACAATTTATGCATCAGCTTTTTGATCAGGCTGGTGGTAAAACCTTTGATGCTCCGGCTTTGGGCATGATGCGGAACTATACACATTTGGTCAATCAGGCATTTAAAGCATTTAGGGAGGAGAAGGAAGCAGAGCGGGTTTTCCAAACCTTGGTTGCCAAAACTTGGGCATCGGTGGTGGCTGAGATGACGAAAACCGTCTGGGAACGTGGGCAAGAGGGCAAACCCATTACTTCGCTTAGGGAACTCTCGCGCGTTTGGGCGGGCGTTACCGACGAGGTCTTTATGGAGGTGTTTAAATCCGAGGCATATGTCCAGACACAACTCAACTACCTGAATGCCTCTTTCAGATACCGCAAAGCCAAACGGGCATTAACAGAAGTGGTATTGGATGCAAATGATTTGCCGACGCTGACTCAAGTGGATGATTTAATCGAACGGGTGTATTCCCTGAACAAAGCTGTGCGTGCGGAAGCGCGTAGTCGGAAATCTGCTGAAAAAGAGGTTGCCACATTACATCAAACCGTAGCGGAGCAATCGGAAGCACTTGCTAAGATTCAAGAACAGTTGGCTTTGTTGCTTGATTCGCAGAACGGGCAAACGTCAATAGCAACGACCCAAAAACGAGCAACTCGTAAAACAAAAACTGACCTTGCCTAATACTTCCATTTACCATAAACCCTTATGATACATAAAGATATGATGGGTATTCAACTTGACCCGGCCGCCCTCATGAACGAAGTTAACGAAGTTCAACAAAAGATCCGTCAGGGAATGGAGCATTTAGGCAGTATGAAGGACGCTGAAATTCTGATTGGAACGACGCCTCATGAAACGGTTTTTCAGATGGATAAAGTGCGCTTGATTAAGTACGAGCCTACGGGTGGAGAATGCTTGGAAAGGCCCTTACTCATCAATTATGCGCTGGTTAACCGGCCAAATATGGTGGATTTGCAGGAAGATCGTTCGCTCGTCAAGAATTTATTGAACTTAGGTATTACGGTTTACCTCATAGATTGGGGATATCCCTCGCGTGCTGATCGTTGCCTCACGTTGGAGGACTACATCAATGGTTATATAGATGCTTGTGTGGAGTTCGTTCGGGAGGCCCACAACATGGAAAAAATCAACCTCTTGGGCATTTGTCAAGGCGGAGTAATGGCAACCTGTTATACGGCTTTGCACCAAGAAAAGATCGCCAACCTTATCACTATGGTTATGCCAGTGGACTTTCACATCACGCCCGACGAAATAGGTGGGTTGCTGAATTGCTGGATGAAGGATGCAGATGTAGATCTAATGGTAGATACATTGGGCAATATGCCGGGGGATGTCATGAATTTTGGCTATCTTCTGCTTAAACCCTATGCCTTGGGTGTGCAAAAATATGTGGAAATGGTGGATATTCTGGACAAACCCAAAGCACTTACCAATTTTATGCGGATGGAAAAGTGGATTTTTGATAGTCCAGACCAAGCGGGCGAAGCTTTCCGCTCGTTTAATAAGCAGTTCTATGTGGAAAATAAATTCATCAAAGGTGAGGTAATGATTGGAGATCAACGGATAGATTTGGGGACGATTACCCTTCCTGTGTTGAATATTTATGCAGAACAAGACCACTTAGTCCCGCCAAAGTCCACATTGGCACTTGGAAAATACATAGGTTCTAAAGACTATACCGTTCAATCGTTTCCAGTAGGACACATCGGCATGTACGTAAGTGGCAAAGTACAACAAAGTTTACCGCCAACGATTGCAACTTGGCTTAAGGAACGAACTTGATAAAACGATCCAATTTTACATAATGGAAAGGGGTTAAGCACCTTGTTTCTCCGATATGGCAACCTCGGCGAAACATGGTGCTTCTTGTCGTTCATACCCAATTTTGCGGTGTAAAATTGACTTTTCAACATAACAGAATACATCCGGGAGGAAACATCATGTTAGGACTCGAAGGCAAAGTCATTTTTGTAAGTGGCGGAAATCGCGGCATTGGTGCTGCTATTGTTAATCTACTGGAAGACTTAGGCGCGAAGGTGGCTTATAACTACCGAAGCGGGCTAGGGGAAAAGGGAACAGGGTATGTGGCAAATGTCACTGATCCCGAAGAGATGACGCAATTAATGGCCCAGATCGAAGAAGACTTGGGACCAATCTATGGCGTGGTTTGCAATGCTGGAATTACACGCGATGCACTGGCATCCAAATTATCCAACGACGATTGGAATGCTGTAGTAGAAACAAACCTTACAGGGGTTTGGAACACCATTCAGCCAAATTTGGCTCGGATGTATGAACGCAAGCAAGGGGCTTTGGTACTGGTGAGTTCCATTGTGGGTGAACGCGGAAATATCGGCCAGGTAAATTATGCCGCCACAAAAGGAGCCGTTATTGCAGTGTCAAAAACATTGGCTCAAGAAGGCGCACGTTTTAATGTCCGCTCAAATGTGGTGGCGCCGGGCTTTGTCGAAACCGATATGACCAAACCCATACCAGAGCCGGTCAAAGAAAAAATATATGCACAAATCCCAATGCGGCGCTTTGGTAAACCGGAAGAAATTGCATGGGCGGTGGCATATATGCTCTCTCCAGTTGCTTCAAGTTTTGTCACGGGACATGTCCTTTCTGTAAATGGCGGTCATTACATGTAATCCTATGGAAACAACCCTTTTCGAGCTTTGGCTTAAACAAATTCAACGTGCCTCCGAAGACCCCGAATGGTGGCAATGGATGTTGGGCACAAATCATGAGGCCGGCACTTCAGCAGAAGAATGGCTTAACCGATGGAAATCCATTTTGACTGGAACGGGAAATCCGGCTGAAATACAAAAAGTCCAAGACGACTGGTTCCGTATGATGGGAGTTGTTCCAAGGCAAAGGTATTTGGATTTGCTGGAAAAATGCGATGCCCTACAGCGCCAGCTCGAAACCACCGAGCATGCATTAAAGGCCGCTACAGCTGCCATGTCTCCGGAGTCTGAAAAGGGGTCAAAAGCGCAAATGGTGGACGCTTGGCAGCAAATGGCGACTCAAACGTTGGCTTTGCAACAAGCTTGGCTAAAGGGGATTGATGGCTTAACCGTGCCGTCAGATCAACAAAAATCCGACTTATCTTAAATTTATAAACCCTAAAATTACAATAACATAGAAGGAGAAAAATATGCGTGATGTGTACATTGTTTCTGCTGTCCGTACTCCCATTGGGCGTTTTGGTGGCTCTCTAATGGAGTATGGTGCTGTAGATCTCGCCGCCATTGTGATGAAGGCGGCCTTAGAAAAGGCAGGTGTCCAACCGGAGAACTTGGATCTCTACATCATGGGGAATGTGCTGCGGGCTGGCTTAGGACAGTTGGTTCCCCGACAAGCAGCCCTAAAAGCCGGAATCCCAGATCATGTAGATGGTTTTGCGGTGGATATGGTGTGCTCTTCAGGTATGATGTCGCTGATGAATGCCGCAACCAGCATTCGTGCGGGTGAGGCCGATCTGGTATTGGCCGGCGGGACCGAGTCTATGAGCAATGCCGGATATGTGCTTTCAGGACGGGCACGTTGGGGATATAAGTACCTGACGCCAGCCAATGCGGAACCACTCCAAGATATTATGCACCGCGATGGCCTACAGGATGTGTTCACGGGCGATGCAATGGGCAATCTGACAGAACAATTGGCGGCAGAAAATGGGGTGAGTCGAGCAGACGTGGATGAGGTCGCTGCGATGTCTAACCAACGTGCGGCAGCGGCAACTGCGTCAGGCGCTTTCCAAAACGAAATTGTACCAGTTTCCTACAAGGTAAAAAGAGAAACAAAAACCCTTTCTGCCGATGAAGGCTTCCGTGCTGATACCACATTGGCATCTTTAGGCGGTTTACGTCCCGCTTTTATGAGAGAAGGTATCCTTACGGCTGGGAACAGTAGCCAAATTAGTGATGGTGCTGCGGCCTTACTTTTGGCCTCTAAAGAAGCTGTTGATAAATATGGACTTACACCTTTGGCTAAAGTGACAGGAAGTTCCATTGCGGCACATGCACCCTATGCCTTTGCATCTGCCCCCGTTCCGGCCGTAGAAAAGCTTTTGGCGCGCACTGGTAAAACGATTGCAAATATGGATTTGGTCGAGAACAACGAAGCCTTTGCGGTGAATAGCGTCTTGTTCAATCGCGTTTTGGGTATTCCCTACGACAAGTTGAATGTAAATGGAGGCGCTATTGCATTGGGCCACCCGATTGGTTGTTCGGGCGCGCGGATCATCGTAACATTGGTTCATTCCTTGCATCGCTTAGACAAGCAAAATGGTCTTGCGTCCATCTGTCATGGTACAGGTGGCGGTACAGCGGTTTCCATCGAGCGGGTTTAGTCGAAAACCTAAATTCGTTGAAACGCCAACGAACTGTCATGCCCATCAGAGCATGATAAAAAACAAAGCCCTCCAAAATCCAATGGAGGGCTTTTGCACGTAAGGTGAGTTTATATCCTTACTTCCCAAAAGTCCGGAAGGAATAGGTGAAACGCATTAAAACGTGACGTCCCAAGGTTTTTACGGTTTCGTCGGTGATCACATTCGTGGATTCTGTGCGATTAAAACCTGAGTTCTGGTCGAGTAAGTCGTATCCGGCCAATTCAATAATCGCTTTGTCATTAAGAATCCGGCGGGAAATCCGAGCCTCTAAAATCGAAATAGAAGAAGCCTCCGCCAAAGAAGTTGCAGGATATTGCACGTAACGGAAATTCGAGCCGATAGTCCATTCCTTCGATTGACCAAGGTATAGGCTCAAATCTGCATTCATCGCAGGTGTAAAATAGTTCCGGTTTTGGTCGGTATTAAGGCTGTATCGGCTAATATTCTGGCTCAATTGGCCACCCACCCGAATATCCAAAGTCTCCTTTCGGATATTGTCTAAGCTAAGCCCGAAGCTATTATTAATTGTATTGGTCTGGTTTTCAGCTTTGTTGATTAAGGTATAGCTTCGGTTAAAACGCGAACTGAGGTTCAGGCTAAACTTGATTTTTAAGGGCCGAATAGGTTTCCCATAGTTCCCAAAGCCCATGATAGACCAGTTTTCTTTGTCGCTATTAAAAGGCGTGGTCGTTTGCTTGAAGTTTTCCCCAATGATTTGTTCGTTGGTGATTTTGTTCAAGGTGTAACTCGCATTGATAAAGGCCATTGTATTGGTTTGTGTGAACATGTCAAACTTAAAAAAGTTAAGATTTAAGTTGTGCGCATACTCATTGTTCAAATTTGGATTCCCAATATATATGTTCTGTGGGTTACGGTTATCGGCCACAGGTTGTAATTCGCGCACAGAAGGTTCACGCACTCGTGTGCTATAATTTAGACGTAAGTTCGCACTTTGAGGGGCATTAAAGTTGAAGTTTAGTTCCGGTAGGAAGTTCGTAAAGGACTTTGTTACTGTCGGGTTTTTTTGAGATATGCCCTCAAGTTGCGAAGATTGGACCTTCACACCAAAATTGACATTCCAATCCGTTACGCGGTAATTATAACGTGTACCAACGATATGGTATTTATAATCGTTATTATACAAATTGGTGAGTAACTCGTTAACCGTTTTTTGGCCTGTGATGAGGTCAAAAACCTGTTGATCTTGGTCGTTTTGGTTGTTACGATAGGTATAATTGGTTTCGATAATGGATTTTAGCGTAATCGGTTCGGTATAGGTAATGGTACCTTGATAGTTCAAAACATCCGATTTGCTATTTTGTTCTTGGTCTAATACAATATCTGGCTTGGCGGGAAGATAATATTGATCCAAGGTCTCCAAGAACGACAATTTGTCGGAAGTATTGTTGCTGAATTGGCCGTTGAAAACGATATTTCGGCCAACTTTTCCTAAACGGTGTCTGTAGGTCACCTGTGCCGAGCTTTGAACGCCCTCGCTTGTGCTTTCTTCGTCTCGTGTGCCATAAACGCTCTTCACCTCTTGCACATTAAATGTATTTTGTGTGGCATCATACCCCAAAGCGCCGTCTGTTAGGCTAAAAGATCCCCGCACAATAAGTTCATTCCCCTCTGATGGATTGTAGTTGATTCGGGCATTTACACGATGGCTATTGTTTTCCTCCGACTGGAAACTCACATCATTCAGGCGGAAACTGTTGCCTGCACCCAAAAGTTGCTGTTGGTTTGCAGCGCGGTCGGTTTCCGTTAGAACAGAGCCATAGGAATAGCTGGAGTTCAACTTGAGGTTTTTCGTGAAGTCATAGTTAAAGTTGATACCGCCGGATTGTGTGGTGGAAAGGCCCGAACTGTTGCCACTGGAAAAGGTTGTGGCCATCCGAACACCCCCTCCACCAACGGATACCGACATGCCTTCACCGCGAGTAAAGTTTTGGCGATTCACATTATTAAGGTTACCCACCACCGAAAATTGCATTTTGCGGTTAAAACGGTTTGCACTTAGTTGGTTATCATATCGGCCTTCTGTGCCATAGCCGGCTTCTAACTTTCCGAAATAACCCTTCTTTTTATCGGCTTTTAGCGCCAAGTTAATCACGCGCTCGCGCTCGCCATCATCTATACCCGTCATACGTGACATATCGCTTCTTTCATCCAATACCTGTACCCGTTCGATGATGTCCGCATCCAAATTTCTCGTTGCTTGTTTTGGGTCTTTACCGAAGAAATCTTTCCCATCAACCAAGACTTTGGTGACTTCTTTCCCCATAGCGGTTACTTTGCCATCAGTTGCAACCTCAACACCGGGTAGCTTTTTGAGCAATTCCTCTACGTTTGCATTCGGACGGGTTGCAAATGCACGGGCATCATACTCCAAAGTGTCTTTTTTTACAGTGATTGGGTTGCGATCTGCTGTGATGGTGGCGCCTGTGGCATCAGCAATAAAGTCGTAGAGCAATATTTCGCCTAAGCTGACGTCTTTATCTTCGATTTTAAATGGGCGTCGGAGGGTTTGCTTACCCACATAGGTAATTTGTAAGGTATATTCACCTGCTTTAATGTTTTTGACTTCAAAGAACCCATCTGCATTCGAGAATCCAAATCCAGTAAGGACATTGTTTCCCATCTTCAGTACAGAAACCGAAGCTTGTCTAAGTTTGGACTTGGTAGAATCCACAACCGTACCAGATACTTTAAAAGTATTTGTTTGAGCGAATGTTTTGGTTAAGCTTAGGCTAAGGAAAATTCCCAAGGTTAACAAGGTGATTTTAAGCGATTTCATGATGGTCATATTTGTGATTCAAATGCTTTTGTGGCGGCAAGTGTTGTAAAAGGGAATACAAGCGAAAGCATAAAGCCCTCACCCATAAAAGGGAGGGCTTTGAGTTTAGTTCCCTATGCGTACTGTCGTTCTACCTTGGCCATCACGTCCACCCGGAGACCCCATAGACTCACGCATTTCCCGCATTTTTTCTTCACTCATTTTCTGAAATTCTTTACGGCTCATTTTTTGTCCACCATCAGGTAGTTTAATTGCACCGTCTGGAAGTTTGTCCAATTCTACTTGGGTTGCTACAAAAACGGTTCTTCCGATTTCGAGCTGCAAGATTGCACCGGGAAGTTGTCCGTATTCGTTAGGTCCCACCGAAGCTTGAATTTGTGGCGCGAACCATGCGGTAATGGTGCGTGGTTCTGGTTTTGGAGGTGCGTTCTGGGTGCTGTTCCGATTGCCGCGTGGGCCACCAAAAGCCATCTGGAACCCACCAACCGCCGAGGTATCCACGAAGGTGGCCTTTATACATTGATAGCCCAGAATTGTTTTTTGATCTTCATGGACTTGCCATTCAAAGGTTTTGGGTGGATCGTTCACAATGAACTTACGGCCTAAGAAGTCAACTTTTTGGATATAGACGCCCTTTTCGGCATCTACGTAATACGCATTGTCTGCGCCACCACGTCGGAACATCATCCGCATTCCTCGTCCACCGCCTTCCGATCCAGCATTTCGGTTTTCTTCCAAGAGTGCTGCTTTCTCGCGTTCGGCGGTATCGGCAACATAGATAGATTTCCCTCCGTCGAAATACAAAACAGAGTAGTTGTCAAAAGAAGAGGGCATATTGGCCATACGTTGCTGCATCTCGGGATCGTCGGTTTCGATCTTGATGCTTACGGTTTCTTTGAACTTTATACTTCCTTTAGATTGCCCTAATGCCAAGAAGGGGAGAAATAAAAGAAGTCCACGGATAATGGTTTTCATGGTTCGTTTATGATTTAGCGTTAATGTTTGCCTCACAGAGACGGCTTTGCTGAATGAGAGGTTACGACGTCTTTGGCCTTTTGTTGATCGAAAAGAGAGCTTTAGCGACCAAAGCCGGATTTCTTGCGACAAAAAAGCAAAGCCTTCAAGAATGATTCATTATGTTCTTATATTGTTTCATTAACAAAGTAATTATACCAAAACGCAAAGTGTGCTTTGAAGATGCTTTTGGGCTTATAAGTGTCTTCTTTGCCAGCAATTAAGGTAAGGTGTTTTTAAGGATGAAAAAGATGACTCGCATATTTTTCTTTTTTTTGCTTTTTAGCATTTCTGACGGGGTTATGGCGCAAACCGCCCCTAAATCATCACCCAGATTGGTTACACGACCTGAAAAAACGTCCTATACGGAAACTTCCCGTTATCAAGATGTGATGGACTTCTTGGCCGCGCTCCCTAAGTCAAGTAGGTTACACCAAACAACCTTTGGTTATACCATGGAAGGCCGGAAATTGCCCTTGGTGGTTTGGGGCAACGTGAAAAGTGCGTCACCGAAAGATGTTCTCTCAAGTGGAAAACTGCGCTTTTTTGTTATGGCCAATATCCATGCCGGTGAGGTAGAAGGCAAAGAGGCCATGTTGCAACTGCTTAGGGAATTAAGCAGCGGCAAATACCAGAAATGGGCAGATTCTTTGGTACTTTTGATCGCACCAATTTACAATGCCGACGGCAACGAGCGGGTACGTTTAACAAATCGCCCATTACAATTAGGGCCGATTGGCGGGATGGGGCAACGACCCAATGCACAAGATTTGGACTTAAATAGAGACCATATTAAACTAAATTCACCCGAAGCACGCTCGTTAGTGGGCTTGTTAGATGCTTATAATCCACATGTTTGGATGGACTTACATACCACTGATGGCTCCGTTCACGCCTACCATTTGACCTATGCGCCGCCACTTAATCCGAATGTTCATCCTTCTATAGACCGGCTTTTGCGGGAGAAATGGTTACCAGAGGTGACAAGAACCGTAGAAAAAAAACATCGCTGGGCTTTTTATCACTATGGAAATTTGCCCGAATCAGGCCCAAGTTATACCAATGCGGAACGGCAGCCCGAACGTGCGTGGTACAGTTTTGACCATCGCCCTAGGTTCTCAAACAATTATGCGGCTCTTCGGAATATTTTGGGGATTCTCAGCGAGGCGTACTCGTATGCCACATTTGAAGAACGTATAAAGGCAACCCATATCTTTGTTACAGCTTGTGCGGATTATGCCTACCAGAACCGTTCAGCTATTGTGCAGATTAAAAGCAAAGCCGATGCCGAGGATGTTGTGGGCCAGAGCTTGTCACTCCGTTCTGCTCTTGCAAAATCCGATAAAAAAGAAACAATCCTGATTGGGGAAATCACCGAAGAACGACATCCTTATACCGGAGAAACCATGTGGCGGCGTAAAAACATCCGGATTCCAGAAGAGATGCCCGTCTATACCCACTTCGAGGGCAAGGAGCATGAAACGGTTCCACAGCGTTACTTTATTCCAGAAAACCAGAAAGTAGCGATTCAAAAATTGCAAGCACATGGCCTGAAGATGAAACAATTAACCCAAAAAGAGACCCTCAGTCTTCAGGAGTTTCAAATTGACAGCACAAAAACCACACGTTTTGCCTTCCAAGGACATAAAGAACGCACCGTGTTTGGGAAGTATATTACGGTTACTACAGAAGTCCCGGAAGGGAGCTATATTTTAGACTTGAGCGAAAACCGAGCGAATGCTAAATTGGCCTTTTATTTATTGGAACCACGATCGGATGATGGGTTGCTCAATTGGAACTTTTTTGATCCATGGCTCGAAAAACAACCACGTCTATACCCCATTAGGCGGCAGTTACATCCATAAGTTCTGTTCTACCTAAAATCGAGGTTGTTATGAAGATATATAAAGGTATAAATGCAAATAAAGGCTTCGTCTTAACGGTGGTTCTATTCACCGCTTGCCAAACAAATGCACAACCAGTGCCGGAGGTAAAAGATTATGCGGGAATCATGGAGGTGATCAAAAAACGTGAAGCTTCGTTGGTTGTGGTAAATTTCTGGGCAACATGGTGCGTGCCTTGCGTCGAGGAGTTCCCTTATTTTATGCAACTCAAACGCGAACAAGACCCGAAAGAAGTTGCCGTTATTTTTGTAAGTGTGGATTATGAGGATGAGATGGAGGACGTCGTTCGTTTTTTGAAAAAGCAACAAGTGGACGACCAAACCTACTTAGCAGGCGGCAATGCCAATACCTTTATTCAATCTTTCCATAAATCATGGAGTGGTGCAGTACCCGCAACTTTTATTTATAATCAGCAGGGCGAGCAATTGGATTTTTGGGAAGGAAAGGTGTCTTATGAAGCCTTGGTTAAAAAAATAAATCGTTTTCAATCACCAAAACCAGAATCCCCATGAACAGAATCTTCTACTTTTTGATTTTCGGTGCGTTTGTTTGGGTGAACTATGCCATATTTAAACCGAACGAAGAAACACGTGAAACGAACAAACAAGTAAATGCAAACAAGGCGCAAACCGCTGGTGTAAACTTAAAACCATCCACCAATAATCCAGAATTGGCCATTGGAGCAACTATGCCACTGTCAGATCTTCTTATGGAAAATGTGGATGGCCAAAAGATTTCCACAAAGTCCGTTAAAGGGACAAAAGGAACTGCCGTCATATTTTGGTGCAATACTTGCCCTTGGGTTACCCGCTACGAAGCCCGAACAGTTGCTTTGGTAAATGCTTACAAAAGCAAAGGATTTGGCTTTATTGCCGTGAATCCCAATGATCCTGTTGCCTATCCAGAAGAAGCCTTGTCTTTCATGAAGACAAAAGCCCAAGAAAAGAAGTATCCCTTTCCCTACGTTGCCGACGAAAATTCTACCTTAGCACGCGCATATGGAGCTGCACGGACGCCGCATGTTTTCCTATTTGATACCGCCAATAAATTGGTGTATGTGGGTGGGATAGACGATAATCCCCAAAAAGAAGCCGAGGCAAAACCTTATTTGAAACTTGCAATGGAGGCGTTATTAAAAGGAACCCATGTTTCAGAAACAAAAACAAGGGCGTTTGGCTGTACGATAAAATGGCAAGAGAAATCCTATTGAGCCAGCTTTTAACTTAAAAGGATTTTATAAGGCTTAAACGTGCATTATGTAATCACGTGGAAGCCTACAAAGCCATTCCCACTCTCAAGAAGGTCATATAAGAACTTACGGGATTGCGTAAACTCCGTTTTGCCAAGGCTTGTTCTATTTCATGATGAACGCCAAAGCCCCGTAGGGGCGGTATCTTAATAGAAATTGGTTTCCAAATGTACAACGAAGCCCCGTAGGGGTGACATCTTTACATGATGAGGAAAACTGGTTGATCGTAGCCAAAGTCATCCATGTTGGCTAAATGTAGCCCCATCCATGTTGACTGAGTTATCCGGCGGATTTTTCTAAGGGTCGCCTTACCATTATTGAACAACACATCAAACTATAAGATAGAGGCGATCTCAATAAGAAGTCTCAAAATTAGCCCGTTTGCAATAAGTGAGTAGGCTGGTTTACTTGACCAAATTCCGGAATGTAAAAAAAACCGTAATTTTGATGCAAACACCGTGAAAACAAAGCCGTTCGAGTGTTCGGAATCGTTTATCAAGCAATTCTTAATTATCTTGTGTAACCGCTTAACCTTTTTGATTTAACAGACTAAAGAATCATAAAAAGGGCATGCTAAATTCTCTGAAACCTAACCGCCTTAATCATGTCTATAAAAAAGAAAATTACTATTTTTGACGTTGCTTCCAAAGCAGGTGTAGCCATCTCTACCGTTTCACGGGTGGTAAATGGTAGTGCCCTAGTAAAGGAAGAAACACGATCAAAAGTGCAAAAAGCCATTGACGAACTTCAATTTATTCCAGATCGGACGGCCAAATTACTGGCGCAGAAAAATAAAATCCCCGTCATTACTGTGGCTGTTCCTTCCTTCACCACCCGGTTTTATAATGCCTTGTTAAAAGGGGTCAAACGTGCTATTGACTCCGAGCAGTTGGTGGACATTCTCATCTTTGACATGGGATTTCAAGACCCAGACCAACGTCTGATAGATTTTTTAGATCGTGGCTCGGTGGATGCGCTGCTGTATGCTTCGTCAGCCATGTCGGAACAATTAGAGGAAAGGCTTCTGCAGAGTCGTACACCCGTTGTAACCGTGGGCATACAGTCCAATCACTTCGATTGCTTCTGGTGGGATAACCGAGTAGGCGTTAGCGCAGCACTAAAGCACTTGATTGCCATGCAGCACCAAAAAATTGGCATGATTGCAGCCGCTTCTTGGAATGTTAATGCGCAAACCCGTGTAGAAGTGTATAAAAATTCGTTAGAAGAAGCTGGCCTTTCATTTGATCCGACCTATATCCAAAAGGGGGAGACTCTAGACAATGCCGGATACAGTGAAGAGGCCGGCTACGAGGCCATGAAGCAACTCCTTCACACACATCCCGAAGTCACTGCGGTATTTTGTGCTAGTGATGTACAAGCCTTGGGCGCTTGGAAAGCCATAACCGAAGCTGGACTCCGAATCCCAGAAGACATCGCATTGGTGGGGTATGACAACATCAATATGACGGACTTTATGGGGCTTTCCAGTGTTGATCAGTCTATGGGAATTGTGGGAGAACAGGCCATGCGATTGTTGTTAGAGCGTATGTCTGGTAACAATGGTGAACGGCTTTCCGAATGTATAACCCCTAATTTGGTGGTCAGACGCTCCAGTAACTACCACCGGATTGACGATTAAATTTTTTTCATGGTTTTGTGAAACGGGTAAGCAGATTGGTTTACCCGTTTTTTTATGTGGTATTGGTATGTAACTTAGCATAAAAACCAAAGAGCAGGTATGAAATCAGATAAGACGGGAGAAACTCCTCAAATAGCAGCGCCATACGAGGTACTTGCAGCCGGATACGACCTTGTTATGTCGCATGTGGACTACGAGGCGTGGGCACTTTACATCCACCAACTCATCATGAAACACGCCACCGATGAGGTAAATACAGTTATTGAATTAGGATGTGGGACTGGCTTATTTGCCATTGAATTGCAACCACTTGCGGACTATCAGATGGCTGGTTTTGATAGCGCAACTAATATGATCCGCATTGCCAAGGAGCGGGCCGAGTGGGAAGGACTCCCCATTCAATATGAAGTAGCGGATTTTACCAACTTTGCCTTAGATCAGCCCGTGGATGCCATGATTCTGCTACAAGATGGACTGAATTATCTCCTTAATGAGGAAGACATTCAACAGCTTTTTCAGTGTGTATATGCTGGATTAAAAACGGGTGGCTTGTTTGTTTTTGACCAAAGTACGCCTTGGAACTCGATAAATAATGCGGAATATTTTGATGACGAAGACGAAGAAGAAGGCTTTCATTACATCCGAAAAAGTCATTATGATTCGGAATTTCGCATTCATACAACTCGTTTTACCCTGAATTTTCAAGGTCAAACGTATCATGAAACACACACCCAAAAAGCATATACCTTGCATGAAATTCGTGATTTAGTCAAAAAAACAAATTTCCAAATATGTGCTATCTATGACGATCTTTCTATGAAAAATGCAAGTGAAAAAACAGAAAGAATTCATTGGGTATTAAGAAAATAATATCTCTTAAAAATATACAAAATATCCACCATACAAGGTTTTAATTAATTATTTAATAAGTTATTTATGATAGAATTGGAAAATGTTACGGCCTCATATGAGTTACCTTCTGGTGGGCGTAGAACCGTATTCTCAAACCTCAATCTATACATTGAGCCAGGTGAAATGGTATATGTTATCGGGCCAAGTGGCTGTGGTAAAAGTACACTTCTTAAGCTCTTGTATATGGATATAAAACCTGATGAAGGGCAAGTACGAGTGGGGGATTTTTTATCAAAGAACATAAAAGATAAAGATATTCCATTTTTGAGAAGAAAATTAGGCATTGTTTTTCAAGATTTTCAGTTATTACCAGACCGTAATGTAGCGGAAAATGTGGCTTTTACATGTTATGTTCAAGGGCTTGCGAGAAGAGATGCGCGTCGGAAGGCATTGGAAACCTTGGGAAGATTGGGACTATCACATAAACGAAAAAACATGCCGCACGAGATTTCTGGTGGTGAACAACAAAGGGTTTGCATTGCACGAGCTATTGTGCATGACCCAGCAATTTTGTTGGCAGATGAGCCAACTGGTAACCTTGATCCTGCGGTTGCGACAGGAATTGTTGAACAATTGGTCTCATTAAATAAACAAGGAATGACCCTTTTGGTTGCAACCCATAATTATGCACATGTAAAACAATATCCAGCAAGAACTATTGCTTTTTTTGATGGTGAATTACGTGAAGTAGATCCTAAACTAATTGAAAAAATTAAAATTACTTGAAATTGAAATGGAATACACAAAGTGATGATTTCTTTTTTAAAGAATGAAATAAAGTGATGAGTTATTTTATAGCATTAAAGGCTGAAAATTATGAAACTTGTACTTTTTGACTTGGATGGAACATTGGTGGATGCTGTTCCGGCTGTTGTCGAAGCCGCAAACCGCGTTCGGGCACGAAAGTCCCTACCAGATGTAGATCCCAATTTGGTTCGGCAAGTACTTGGGAATCCGGAAGCCTTTGGCGGAGAGACTTCATTTTTGGTGGAGGCTACAGCAGATGGGAAGGAACGTAGGGACGCTTTGATGCTGTTTGGAAGGCATTTGGATGTGGTCTTTCCTGATGTCGCGAGACCATACACAGCCGTTAAGGATGTTCTTATGTTATTGAAAAATAAAGAACTTAAGTTGGCGATTGTTTCAAACCGAATTGCCTTGTTTTTGCACCAATGGGTGGAATGGTTGGGCTGGGATTCTTATTTTGACTGTATCGTAGGGATTGATATGGTGACGGCTCCGCCTCCTGCGCCAGATGCCGTCCAGTATGTACTCCAATTTCTGGATATTGCGCCTTCCGATGCCTTGCTTTTGGCAGATAGTGCCCCAGAAATCAATGCAGGCAAGGAGGCTGGAGTTAAAGTTTTACAGGCAAAATATGGTTATTCAGATGTTTTTGATGAAATTAAAGGCATTGAAAAAATAGAAGACCTTCTGCTTTTTGTTTAATTGATAAATGTTTCGTCATGCGATTTTTTACCACAGCTTTGCTATTATTCTTAGTACTAATTCTAAATGGATGTGCTTATAAAAGCAGTAGTTACATGTCTTATAATTCAGGTTTTAAAGCCTCTGAACTGCCTCCAAAACCGGATTATTCGCGTGATGAGCATTGGGCGGCGTTGCCAGAACGGAGCGACACTGCAGATATTTATCCCACCAATACTTTACATCCTAATTATCAATCGGGGGCAAATGTGGATGTGTTTTTTGTGCATCCCACCATCTATACCAAAAAACCCGCGTTGCCTTACCAGTGGAACGCACGCATAGAAGATGCCATCCTGAACCAAGAAGTGGATGATTCTACCATTAAATACCAAGCCTCCTCTTTAAATGCAGCAGGAAAAATCTACGCTCCGCGATACCGACAAGCTCATATTTCTGCATTTGGAAAGGTAAATCAAGATGCTGGTGAGGCCGCACTCTCGGTGGCTTATGAGGATGTATTAAATGCCTTTAAGTATTACATGGCACATTATAACCAAGGAAAGCCTTTTATTATTGCTGCTCACAGCCAAGGAACCCGACATGCCATTCAATTAATCCACGATATGGTAGATGGAAAACCTTTGCAAAAACAATTGATTGTGGCATATTTAATTGGTATGCCAGTGGAAAAAAATGCCTACAAAAACCTTTCTGGATGCAATACGCCTGATGAAATAGGTTGTGTAGTCTCGTGGAGAACGTTTGCAAAAGGATTTTATCCTGCTTCTTATGTTCCACAACCTGAAATTTTGTGTACAAACCCACTTTTGTGGACTTCGGACGAACAATATGCGGAGCATAAACGCAATAATGGTGGGCTATTACAAGATTTTAATCGTTTAATCCCACATGTAGCTGATGCAAAATGTGAAGATGGTTTTTTACGGTCAGAACTTCGTATAAATGTAGGAACAAAATTCTTTTTGCGCAAATTGAAAAACTATCACATAGCGGATTACAATCTTTTTTATGAATCTATCCGTGAAAATGCTATTATACGTTCAAAAAAATTTCTCGAAAGCTGGAAAAAGGGTTGAAAAAACTATAGTCTTTATTTAATTCCATGTCCTTATAAAAACTCAAAATTCATAAAGATCACCATACTTTGTTTTGATGTATTTTAGCCAAGGTTCGGCTGAAAGACTTGTATTGGTGATGTCAAAGACCAATTCTTTTGCGGATTTTGCACGCCCAAATTGATGAATATGGGTTTTGAGCCAATTTTTTAAAGGGCTGTATTGCCCCGATCGTATTTGGCTTTCTAAATTGTCTAAAGCAAAACTGGCTTGTTCAAAAAATTGTGCGGCATATAAAGTGCCGAGTGTGTAGGTAGGGAAGTACCCAAAAGCCCCAAGAGACCAGTGGATGTCTTGCAAAATCCCATCAGTCTCGTTTTCCGGTACAACGCCCAAGTAGGTTTGCATTTTTGTTCGCCATAATTCTGGCAATTCCCGTACCTCAAGCCTTCCTTCTATCAGGTCTGCTTCTATCTCGAACCGCAACAACACATGTAATGGGTACGTGACCTCATCGGCATCCACGCGAATCAAAGACGGTTGTACTTTATTGATTGCGCGATAAAATTCGGACAGGGTAATGTTTTGGAGCGTATTCGGGAATTTGGTTTGAAGGTGTGGCAAAAGGTATTCCCAAAATGCTTGGCTGCGCCCAATATGATTCTCCCAAAGCCGTGATTGCGATTCGTGAATGCCCAAAGAAGTGCCTTCAGCCAATAAAGTCCGCTGCCACTTGGGATCTACGCCTTGTTCGTATAGTGCATGTCCAAATTCATGAAGGGTACTAAACAAGCCGGAAACAAGGTTGTTCTCGGCGATTCTTGTTGTGATACGAACATCTGAGATGTCGAAAGTCGTCGAAAATGGGTGGGTAGAAAGGTCTTGGCGTCCTCGTGTAAAGTCATATCCCACAAGATGTAAAACGTCCATTCCTAAATCCCACAACTTAGACACGTCGTAGGTTTCATATAGAAATTGGTCTGGTGGTTGTTTGCATTGTTGAATGGTTTGGACGATGGGCACCAATGAAGAGCGGAGGTGTTCAAACACAGTTTTGACCTCGCGTGTGGTCATATTTGGTTCAAATTCATCCAAAAGGGTGTCATAAGGATGTTCGTCATACCCAATAATGGAAGATTCTTGCCGCGCAAAGTCAACCAATCGGGAGAAATCGCTCTCAAAACGGGTAAAGTCTTGATGGAGTCTCGCTTGCTTCCAACTTTCCTTCGCACGCCCGATGGCCTTGGTTTTCTCAAAGACCAATTCTGGAGGCAATTTGCTGGCGCGCTCAAAATCTCGCTTCCAGATGCTCAATAACCGCGCTTCGTCGGACTCTTGGTCGTCCGCAGTTGCTTCGTCGAGTAATTTTGCGGTTTCGTCGGAGGTAAAAACCGTGTGAGCGAATTTACGCAATGTGGCAACCTGTAAGGCACGAACTTCGCCAGCGTTATCGGGCATGTAGGTTTCTTGATCCCATTCTAAGACGGCTGCTGCACTTTTGAGATCGGCCACCTCGGCGATTCGGGATTTAAGGTTAAGGATCGTGGAATTCATACAGGAGAAGAGGCTTTTTAAGGCGTTGACTCTGAAAAATAATGGGTATCACCCTAATTAACAAGGTTGAAATGACTCAATAAAAAATTGGTCTGTTTTTTGATACAGGCAATAATAGAAAATAAATCACTATGAACCGTATTAGAAACCTCTCGTTCTTGTTTTTTGTGTTAAGTACAACAGCTCTTTTTGCAAATACGCCCGCCGATTCTATCGGAAGTGCTCGCCGTTGGCGTTTAAAAGCAACAATGGCTCCGGTGAAAGATGCAGCAACGGCCAATCTGATAACAAAAGGGGAGTCACTTGTGATGTTTTCCGTTTCTCAGCCTGAACAAAAGTTGACGCAAACGGATGACTTAAATGCTTTTAAAGTTGATCTGGAGCTTGATAACGGCGAAGCGTCGCCAAAACCGGAAAGCAATGAAAATCTAAATATTGTAATAAGTTCGGAAATTTCCAAACGGGGGTGGCGAACGAATCTTAAACCTACCCAAGACGAAATTGCTTTGACGGCAGACAAGAAAACGAATTTAGATACGGACATCGAGAAAACCAATAGTACGCCGTTATTGCAAAATGAAAATACACCAATCTCCGTAGCTTCCGATCCGGACGGGATTTTAGCCTTTGCGATGGAGGAGGACAATAGACGCCCGATCACGAGAGCATTGTCCAACCCTAGATTAGAGGTGAACAAACAAAAACGGATACTGTATGTTTATGATGGCGAAAAATTGGTTCGTCGTTACAAGATAAACTTGGGTAGAAGTCCAGAATTGCCCAAACGCCAGTTTAAAGATGGTCTTACGCCAGAAGGCCAATACCTGATTACGGGGAAATCCACCAAGAGCAAATACCACAAAAACTTGGCGATTGGTTACCCCAATCTATTAGACGCCACTTGGGGACTTCAGAACAACCTTATCTCTCAAAAAGAATTCCAGCGTATAAAAATGGCGCTTGAAATTGGCGAAACGCCGCCAGCTAAAACAAAATTGGGAGGTGCAATATTCATCCACGGTGAAGGTCGTACCAATGGTGACTGGACAGAAGGATGTGTAGCCTTAAAAAATGAAGACGTGGACGAATTGTTTCGGATTATTCCAATTGGGACTCCAATACAGCTTTATTGGAGATGAGGTGACCAAAAGAATTATGATCTTGGTATTAAGCCTTTTCCGCCAAAAAACAATCTATCAATCGGTTTATGGCGGTAATAAACCACCACTCCGCAGTAACCCAGATTTAAAATGCGCAAAATAAACACATTTCTTTCAACGCTACTATTGGGCTTTATGCCCTTGGTTTTATGGGCGCAGACCCCTGCCAATCCTGAACAACCTGCTTCCGGATGGCGCGAGCAATATCGTACCAAGGCCCGTTTGGGAATGCAAACCCCAGTCTTATTGGCTGCACCCATCGCCGAGAAAAAGTCGTTTCAATCTGGACATCCCGAGCATGATCCAAATGATCCGCGACTGCCCCGTGCAAGTGCGAATCCAGATGTTCGCCATCCGGCTCCACCCGTCGTAAATTCTGTATCCAACAATGACATTGGAAATAGGTTTGCGGTTCAACTTTCCTCACCCGTTCAGTTGGATGGGGATCAGGTGAATTTATCGGAAATGTATAGTGATACCCCACCCGCACACAGTAGCCCTGCCACTTCCTATGCTTCAAACGAAGCGAGAAATTGGGCGGAAATGAATACGATGGGGGAATCAAGAACCGTTGCAATGGCGCAAAAGGCATATGAGGATGCGCGCGTGCGTGCGTTTTTGGATGTCATTGCACGTGGCGAAGTCGGCGATATGGGCTACGACGAAACAACGTATAAAGTTTTACATACCTTTAAGCGTATTAAGAATTATACCCGTATGCATCCGGGCATTATGGTGAAAGGAAGTACCGCTGCCGGACGCTACCAGTTTTTACGGAAAACCTTTAATCCTATGGTGAGCCGTTACCCCAGTGCCAATCTGACATTCGAGCCACAAGGTCAAGATATGGCCACCGTTTTACTCATGCACGAGCGTGGCATTTTGTCTTACCTGGGTCGTGATGACGTACATGGAGCCATTCGGAAGGCAGCACCAACATGGGCAAGTTTGCCATATTATGATGGTTGGGGCAATGTAAGTTATTATCGCGGAAATGGCCATAACCGTAACACCATGACCATGGATCAAGCTATCGCTCACTTTAATGAGCGCCGCCAGTTTTGGCAATTTAATGGTCAAAAATGGGAACCCGTAGAAGTTGCTGCACCATTGGTGGTGCAAATGGCGCTTGCTGTTGCCGGAGAACAAAAATCTCCATCAAGTTTACAAGATCGGTTGATTTCAGAACCCCAAACCATTACCTTCACCCAACCGAGTCCATCACCTGCATCAACTCCAGCCCCATCGAACAATAACCGTCGTTGGCGTCTTTCACAATAAATAATGTGCAGGTGGCCACAAATTAATTTGGCTTACGATGCACAGACAAGATTATTTTTCCGGCCATAAACACCGTCTTTTTGAGCAGTCTTGGCACCCTGATTCTGGGGATGCAAAGGCTGCTTTGTTATTGGTACATGGCCTTGCAGAACATTCGGGGCGTTATGCCCGTTTTGCACACGATTTATGCGCATCTCAGATCGAGGTGTTTTCATATGACCAATTGGGGCATGGGAAATCTGAAGGATTACGTGCGTATGTAGATCGTTTTGAAGACTATGTAGCTGATTTAGACCTAATCTTAAAGCGGGTTTTGGGCAGGATTGGCCGCCGCCCACTCTTCCTTTTAGGGCATAGTCTTGGGGGAGCAGTAGTGATGAAGTACCTTTTGGATCACCCAAATGAGCGTGTCTCTGGCTGGATTTTAAGCAGTGCAGGCGTGAAGGTTCATCCAAGTGTTTCACCACTTCTGCAAAAACTCGCACCTATAATAGGGGCAATCTTGCCTAAAATGGCGACCTCACCCTTAAATGCACACCATCTATCACGAGACGAAACGGTGGTTCAAGCGTATGTTAACGACCCATTAAACTACATCGGTGGCATAAGGGCCAGAACGGGTGCTGAAATTTTGAAAATGGCGAAGGAGTTTTCACTACGTTTTGGAGAGGTCAATTCGCCAATATTGTTTTTTCATGGCACGGCAGACCAACTTACCGATCCGCTCGGAAGCCAAATGGCCTACGAAGCAGTTTCTTCGATAGACAAGCGGCTGTATTTATGGGAAGGATTTTACCATGAGACCCTTAATGAACCAGAACGGGATGATGTGATTGAAACGGTGGTCGCTTGGATTTTAGAACGTAGCGGACGTTAAGTGGGAGTCTCTAAGTTCAAGTTATTCCATAGCGGTGGCGGTGGCGCGATTACGGTGATCACCTTGTCTTGTGTAGGGTGTTTAAAGGACATCTCCCGACAATGTAGGGCAATACTACGATCTACTAAGGCGGTCTTTGCCCCATATTTCACATCTCCCATCACGGGTTTTCCCCGCGAAGCGAATTGCACCCGAATTTGGTGAGGACGTCCCGTCTCTAAAGAAACCTCTACTAAAGTGTAGCCATTTTGTTGTTGGATGGATTTCCAACCCAATCGTGCAAACTGTGCCCCTTTTGTAGTGGGAGGGACAACATGAACTTTGTTTCCGTGTTTGAGCAAAAAATCCTCATAGATGCCACTTACTTCATTAAGGCTACGCGCTAATAAAATCCAATACGTTTTTGTGATTAAACGCCTCCTGATTTGTTCTGATAACCTTGCGGCGGCCTTGGAGGTTCTGGCCAAAACCATCACGCCCGTTGCGGGGCGATCCAAGCGATGCACCAAGCCTAAAAAAACCTCACCGGGTTTGGCATATTTTTCTTTGAGGTATCGCTTGCAAACCGTAAGTACATCTTGGTCTCCGGTAGCATCCGCTTGTGCCAGTAAACCGGCGGGCTTGTTGATAACCAAAAGATGGTTGTCCTCGTAAAGAATATTCGGCGTCATAAAGTTTTTTGAAGAATCAGGTTTTCTTGAACAAGTTGTCCTGCAATCAAGTGTTCTTGGATGATGCGTTCTAAGACCTCTGGCGTACAAGAATGATACCATGCGCCTTCCGGGTAAACGACGGCAATGGGGCCTTGCTGGCAAATCCGAAGGCAATTAGCTTTTGTCCGAAATACGCCTCCCACTTTTGTGAGTTGAAGCTCGTCTAAGCGCTTTTTGAGGTAATTCCAAGAAGCAAGACCGTCTTCTTGTGATGCACACTTGCATTTTGTAGGTTCGGCGCAAAGAAAAATATGGCGCTGTAATTGATGAATCTCTAATGCTTCGGCGGCTTTTTGGGTTTTTTCGTGTAGCATGTAAGATTTTTTTGGAGCTTATGGACTTATTTTGGACGAAGACCACGAATAATTAAGTTATAACCATGCAATATAGCAAAGTATCGGCAGCGCCTACGAATCCACATGCGGAACGCCCGCGAAAAAAATTTGATGTGGCAGACCTTTTTTCAGGCCCACTTGCAACTTCCGCCTCCGGAGATGAGGCTTTGACGATGGACGAAAAGCTACGGCAGGCTTATTTTTGGATGGTCAATTACGCCATCATTAGCCCTTTCTACGACATTGCGTATAACGACGGCCCAGCAGCCAGTTTTGTGTTTGGAGATGCTAAACATACATTGGAATTACCTTCAGGACAAAGTTATTCCAGTTTTGTTTTGGTTCCACTATTAAATTTGATGGTGCGCCGACGATGCCTCTTTGTTGGTGGGCCGGGGCGAGGTAAGACCGCAAGCGCCATCCTAATGGCCGTGTTAGCGGGGTATTCCCTCAAAGAGATTCGGCGGGGAATCCAGCATGGCCAACCGGAAATGACTGTAACGGATTTGTTAGGGAACCCTCTACCAAAAGATTTGGTGAATGCAGACTCGATGGACGATATCCGGATTGCATGGCGAAAATGGCTGGCGATGCGGGTGAAAATTGTGGATGAATATAATCGGATTCCCACAAGAACCCAATCTGCATTACTCACCCTTATGGGAGATAACTATGCAGAAGTCTTGGATCAGATATATGAATGTCCCGAAGCGGCTTGGTACTTAACCGCAAATGACGACGCCGGAGGCGGAACGTATCAGGTGATCGAAGCGCTAAGGGATCGTATAGATGTCGTGGTAAAAGCGCTTCACTTTCCATCCCGTTTTATTGGGGATTTGATGAACCGGATTGAGACGGGGATTCGTCCGGAGGAAATTGTGCCCAAAGAAATTGTGTTTTCTCCCGAAGAATTGGATCGTGCATATGCGCAAATTCTGGAAATTCATGTTCCACCTGTTGTCCAACGCCGATTGGAGTTTTTTACCAGTCAGTTCGAGTTTATGGAACAGGCTGCCGAGCAGTTTGAGTATAAAACCAAGGACACTCTTAAACTTTCTTCAATTGATTTTCTTCAAGTGGCTAATGCGACAACGGGTAATGACCAGCTCAAGGACATTGGCTTACAAACTAAAAATGGTTTATCCGTTCGTGCCATCATGACTGCCATTATTTATATTAAAGCCATTGCATTTTTTAGGGGAAATAGTGAGGTTGAATTAGAAGATGTCCGTCAGATATTGCCCTTCGTCCTTCACGATAAATTAGTCCCCAATCTGGATGCACCCTTTTTTGAAAAAGAAAACAATGCCATTTATCGGATAGATCGGATTGGCTGGATACGGAAAATGTTTGATCTCGCCTGTGCAGAATATGATCGTTTGGACTTAGACCGGCAAGACCCCGTTGCAAGCCTTTCGCATGAGTTCGATTTAGGGATTGAGGGGCTTACGGAAAAAGAAGTAAAAGTCCGTCTCGCAAAAATTGAGGGCTTATTCACAGCGTGGAGCAAGGGGCGTAAATTGTATGGTAACCTCTACGATGACTTGCTAAAGTTGAAATACCTACACCAAAGATATACCAACTATCTACGTTGGCTCCGTTGGAAGTCGTAAAGGGCGGCTGAAACGTATCTATTTGTAAAAACTTAGGCAGGCAACCCAATTTGATGTAAATTTGTTTTCGCGATTAAATTCGGTTCATGATGGAATTATCAAACGACATACCGGTACTGAAGGATCTGGTCAGGCTACTGCTTGCTAGGGTTGAGTTATTGGAACGCGAGAACGCCACCCTCCGGTCGGAGGTTGATGACCTTCGTTCGCGCCTGAACCTGAACAGTAAGAACAGCCATAAGCCTCCCTCGTCGGACGGCCTGTCGAAAAAAGCGGGTCTCCCCAAAAGTCCAGCCAAGAAGAGTGGGGGGCAGTTCGGTCACAAAGGCAGGACGCTCAAGATGGCTGGCTCGCCTTTGCCTTTGTCGAGGGTATCCCCTTCACCAACAACCAAGCCGAACGAGACATCCGCTGCTTGAAAACCAAGCAGAAGGTCGCCACCAATTTCCAGACTTTCAAAGGTACACGCCACTATGCACGCATCCAGTCCTTTTCTTCAACCTTGCGCAAACATTCAATGAATGTTTTTCAGAACATGATTAACGCTTTCGATAGAAATCCTGTCGTCTTTCAGGCTGCCTAAGTTTTTACGCTTTTTTTATCCTTCTGTTCAACCCTGCGTAACATCAGTTATTAACTGATGTTACGCAGGGAGTGCCTGCGCTTTGATAATTGCTAACTCTTGAAAAGCAACTTTAAGTGCTTTGAGGTAAATTTTACCTTTAATAGACTTGTTGCGCTTGTTTTTATTGAGTTTAGAAGGAATTAAGTTTGGGTGCAAAATTCATGTTTTGAATTTTTGAGCTTTAAATTGCATAATCCTGCACAAATTTCCAGTATCATTTCAGCAGTC
>JAFLBZ010000037.1 GCA_017303715.1 Rhodothermia bacterium
ATTCTATTTGCTCAAATTCACAAAGAAGCATTAGAAAATCTGTCTTATTTACACCTGTTGACGCTAAGAAGTCACGATCTGTTTTGACATTTGAATATATCGAAAAATCCTTCATCGTTTTATATAGATTAATATTGAGAGGAATACACGTTTAAACTAATGTAAACATTATACTTATCCCAATGCAACAAGTCTATTGTACTTATCCCAATGCAACAAGTCTATTGTATTTTAGCAGTCTAAAAATCGTTGTTGTTATAGCGTTCTTTTAGAAAGACCATCTGAAAAAGAAGAGTAGGTTTAGACCACTTCAAAAACCGTTTGGTAATAATTGTTGACCGCAGCAATGGGTTTTAAGTTGCAATAAAAAGCCCGCTGAAAATCCCTTAGTGCGGCAAATTCGTGCGTAGGAACATTATACTCATCAAAAATCAGTACATCCCCTTTTTGCAAATGAGGGTGGAGGGTAACCAAAACAAAAAGTGTGGCGCTGTATAAGTCCGCATCAAGGTGAATGATTTTGGGCTTATTTAGCGAGTTTTTTTGTAGAAAATCCGGTAGTGTTTTTTGGAATAAGCCTTGAAAAAATAAGGCCCTGTCATCTTCTAATTCTGGTGGTTTGTTGCCATTAGACATATCGCCCGCTTTGAACGGCCCCCAGTCTTCTGGCAGGCCATTAAAGGTGTCGAAGCCATAAAATCGTGTGTCGGGGTGTTTCAGATGTTTCACCCACCATGAAAAGGAACGTCCAGCGGCTACACCAAACTCTAAGTAATCCAATGCCTCGTCTTGGATGCGGTTTTGGAGCAACCATTCATAAAGCCGATAACGGTTGTTGTAGTCAAATTTCCGTTGGGGAAAGTCATTAAAAGCGAGTTTCCGGTTCTGGGCAATCCATGCGGAGAGCTGTGAGATGGCCGCTGTCCACTCTAATAGGTACGCAAATATTCCGGTGATGCGGTGGAGTTTCCATGTAAAAAAAAGCCGTTTTACAAGGCGCGGGAGGTTGCGTTTAAAAGACATATTAGGGAGCGATTCGCCAGTCTATGGCGGTATGGCCATGTTCTTGTAAATACTTGTTTGCTTTAGAGAAGTGCGCACACCCGCTAAAGGCATTTCCAGCCAATGGGGAGGGGTGTGCGGCCTCTAAAATGAGGTGTTTTTCAGGATGAATCAGGTTTTTTTTCTGTTTGGCAAAATTCCCCCAGAGCATAAAAACCACGTTGTTTCTTTTGTCGGACAGGGTGTGGATAACGGCATTGGTGAAGTCTTGCCATCCGATGGCTGCATGTGAACCCGCTGCCCCTTTTTCCACCGAAAGCATGGCATTGAGCAAAAAAACACCTTGTTCGGCCCAAGTAGAGAGGTCGCCATGCGACGGGATCGTAAATCCGGAAATATCGCGGTAAAGTTCCTTGTAGATGTTCACCAAAGAGGGCGGGGTTCTGACACCTTTGGGAACGGAGAACGAAAGCCCCATCGCTTGTCCGGGCTGGTGGTAGGGGTCTTGACCGAGGATGACCACCTTTACTGCCTCAAAAGGCACTTTATCAAAGGCATTGAACATCAGGGAGCCGGGCGGATAAAGGGTTTTGCCGGCGGCTTTGGCTTCGTGAAGGACTTTGCGGATGTTTTGGAAATAGGGTTTTTCAAACTCCGATGCCAAAACTGCTTTCCAAGAGGATGCAATTTTTACGTCTGCCATACCGTTTTTTTGGCCATAAGGTACGTCTTCAAGGAAATAAAACCATACCCAGACGGTGAAAATCAGGTTTTATGCGGTTTTTTCTTGGCTGCCGGAAAGAGGACATTGTTCAAAATGAGGCGGTATCCGGGAGAACTTTTGTGCAGGGCTAAGTCGGTGGGCGGATCCCCCACATAGTGCCGATAATCTTCTGGATCGTGGCCGCCATAGAACGTAAAAAACCCTTTTCCAACGGGGCCATAAAGATAGCGCACGGTTTCGCGTCCGGGTGATTCGCCAAGAATGGTGACGGTCGGTTTTATTTTTTCCTTTCGATACTGTGTTGCTTGTCCCATAAATCCACGCAAGGTGGCCACATGGTTCTGGGTTAACATTGTTGGGACGGGATCCCATTTGGCGCTAAACTCAAAAAGCGTAAAGAAATCGGTAGAAGGGTCTTGTAAATGGGGCGGCGGCATGACGTCTATATCGGAATGTTCGTACTCCATTGGATTCATGCTTACTTGGAAGTTCTGGAAAGCCATGGTCACATCAAAATCCAACTCGTTTTGTGCATTGGGCGAGAGGGCATCGCCATCAAAAACGGCGGCGGCGATATCGGTTTTATGTGCAGCAAGGGCGATATCGAAGGTGTCGGATCCTGAACACATGGCAAACATAAAGCCGCCATTTAGGACATATTGCCGGATGGTTTGCGCTACGGCAAGTTTAAGTTGGCTCACTTTCCGGAAGCCCAAATTGCGGGCCTCAGCCTCGGCGGTGCGTTGTTGTTCGATGTACCAAGGGGCATTTCGGTACTGCGCATAAAATTTGCCGTATTGCCCGGTAAAGTCTTCGTGGTGGAGGTGTAGCCAATCGTAGTTTTGTAGTTCTCCCGATACGATTTCTTTGTCATAAATCTGGGTATAGGGTACTTCTGCATATGTTAGCGCCATCAAAACGGCATCGTCCCAAGGCAATACTTGTTTCGGTGCATAAACGGCAATTCTGGGTTGTTTTTCCAATTTCACCACATCCATATTGTTAGAAGGACTTTGTACCTCATTCAGGATAGATTGCGCGGTTCCATCGCCGATGCGTTCAAACAGAATCCCTCGGATGAGCAACTCCTTTTCTACAGCGGTGTTATAAGCCGCCATAAAGGAGCCGCCTCGGTAATTAAGCAGCCAATCCACATCCATACCTTGTGCCAATGTCCAATAGACCAAACCATAAGCCTTTAGATGGTCGGTTTGGGTTTCGTCCATAGGAATTAGAATGCTTTGTGCACGGCTGTTGATGTTGCCGAAGAGTAATAAGGCCCAAAAAAGGGAGAAAAACTTTTTTTGCATGGTTGTGGGGTCATTGAGAAAGGGTTCACAGAAACTGCTCCGAGGCGAATTGGATTTTTTGGCGGAGCGGCAAAGAAAGAATTTTCGGGTTTGTTCTTTCCGCCAATACATACAAGGCATGGGCATTTTGGTAACACCTGAATGCCATTTGGTGTTGGTTTGCCGCCTCTGCAACCTCGGCACGGGCCATAAAAACATCGCCCACTGTTTCAAGGCGTTCGGTATCAAACTGTTGGTCTTCTTGTAACCACGTTGCAAGGTTTTCGGGCACTGTTGTTAGCCATTTTTCCATGGGCAGGCTCGTCAGGGTTAGTAATGCGTCCTCCAAGGTTTGTTCGGCCTCCGATAGTTTGTTTTCCCGCGCCAGTCCCAAAGCCTGTGCAATAACACGTGCGTATTGCTCGATGAGCCGTAAAACGGTGTCGCGGGTGTACATGGCATCTGGAGTTTGTTGGTTAGGAAGATATTTTGTCGCCTCGGAGTTTTCGGATGCGTGCCCGGACCTCAGGGGCGAGCAACGATCCGGGATATTTCAGGAGGACATCGGCATATTGGTCAATGGCTTTTCGTTTGTCTGGTTCACTTTGCTCCAGAATTTCGGCGATGGCAAACAAGGAGCGGTCGGCCAAATAACTTTTTGCATAGTCTTTTTGGATGCTTTTATAGGCTTCTATTGCCTCCGGAAAACGCCCCAAAGCGCTTAAAATGCCGGCGCGTGCAAACCGTGCTTCGTCCAATAAGGTGTGGTCTTTGAAGTTCGCCGTCAAGGAATCCAACTTGAGCAAGGCATCATCAAACCTCCGCTGGCGTTCAAAAAGGCGGGCCTTTGCAAAAAGGTTCATGGGGATAAACACGGAATCTTGCTCGGTATTTTCGCGGATGATGACCTTAAGCTCAATGGCGTCATTGGTAACATCGGTTGTAGTGTTTTGGTTAATCACCTCGGTGGTGGATTTTGCCATTTCAAAGTGCCCTTGATAGAACTCCATTAAGGCTTTCTGGAATTGGGCTTGCTCGGCCAATTCGCCTGTTCGTAGTGAGACATGGACTTTGTTGTAAAAGGATTTTGCCTGCTCCAGATCGTTATTCAAAACGGAGAGTTGTCCTAATTCATATTGCGATTTCCAATAATATTCTGTCCCGAAAAACTGTTTTTCGATCCGTCGGTGTGTTTCTTCAGCTTTTCTGAGGTCAAAAAACACGGTTTGGTAAAGTTCTGCCAGTTCAAAAAGCATTTGTGGCGTTAGAGGATGAGTGGGGTAAGCATCGGCAAATTGTTGGTAGGCACGTTTTGCGGCTTCATAGTTGGGTGCGGAAATGGGCAAGCCTTCGGGCGAGAGGGCTTTTTCCATGAGTGTTTCCGCACGTTTTCTTAGCATGGTGGCCAATGCCAGTTGTGCATTGGGGGCCATTGGTGAGGTTGCATATTGCTCCAAAATCATCTTGTAGGCTTCTTCTGCCACATCATAAAAACCCGCATCGGCAGCCGTTTGCGCAAAGGAGAAAATATTGGCACCGTTCATGTTCTCTAAACGGTCTAAGGCCACATTTGCCTGAAGTGCTTTTTGGTAATCGCCTGCCTCCAAGTACAGCCATGCGGCCAATTCGCGATAGGTTTTATTGAGGGGTTCTAAGCGAATGGCGCGATCTACCGCCACCGTAAAGGCCGGAAGCGCTCCTTCTTGCTCGTGCATTTGCGCCAATTGTGCCTTTACAAACGAGATCATGGCCGGATTTTCTAAGATCAATGTCAAATATTCGGTAATGGCCTTGTCAAACTTGCCCGCAAACCCATAGCCATAGGCCATTTCCATGTTGAAGAGCTTTGGTGCATTAAACTTAATCCTTGCCTTTTCTAAGAAACCCGTTGCTTGCTCAAACAAGCGCTCGCGATACAGCGAATAAAACACCATCCGATACGTATTTTGGTCGTTTGGAGCACGTTCGATCGCTTGTTCCCAAGTACTCATCGCCAAAAGTTCCTTGCCTTGCTTAAATAAAATGGCTGCTTTATCCGCCATAATGTTAGGGCTTGGATCCCATTCTAAACGCTGGTCAATAATGCGGAGGGCATCCTCGAACCGCTTTGAGGTGGCGTATGCTTCCCGTAGTCGGTCGTAAAAAGCGTATTCCCTTGGACTGGAAGCCAAAATGTCCTCCAAAAGTGGAATGGCTTTATCCGTCTGATTGGTGCGTAGATAGCTATCCGCCAGTTGGTATTTCTCGATATTGCCTTGTGCGTTCGTTATTTGGGCAACAAGGACGGCGAAAAAAAGCCCCCAAAAGGGTTTTATAATGGTGCGCGTTGCCATAGGACAAAAGCTGGATTTCGTTTTGGGAATACAAAAAAAGTTCATTAGATTTCAACCTGACTGTCGGACGATGTAAAAAGTTTCCGAATGAACGAAAGGAGGACTGCTTTTCGTTTATGATGAAGGTCTTCTTTGTACCGTTCAATACCTTTCATACAACCTTTTTCGCAAACATCAAACCAAATCCACCATGCGTTTCCTTTTTTTATGCAGTTTTTTGTGGCTGGGCGCTGTGTCCACCACACTTGCACAAAGCGAAGAACCGGAAGAATTTCGGGGAATGCTCCAAACGGGCGATAAAAAGCTGAAAACCGGAGAATTTTATGACGAATATGTCTTACAAGTTACTGCGGGACAAACCTTGGTTCTCGATCTTTTTTCGCGGGAATTTGATCCTTATTTAATAGCTTTACCCGAAGGTGCCCAACAGCAGGACAATAACGACCACGACGGGAGCAATACAAAATCTCAAATTATTTTGTCTGTGCAAAAGTCTGGGAAACTTACCGTTCGTATCACCTCCTCACGTCCTAACCAAAAAGGGCGGTACTTGCTCACCGTTACCAACCGGAGTGAGGCATTGGCCGAGGCCACAAACCAAACGCTCTCCGGAACCCTTGCAACCTCCGATACCAAACTGACTACAGGCGAATTTTTTGACACTTACACGGTAGAGGGGATTCCGGGGCAAAACCTGACCGTCTCGCTGAAGTCCACTGACTTTGACCCGTATCTCATCATTAAAACCCCAAGTGGCAAACAACACGAGAACGACGATGCCGGCGAAGATAAAGACCGCGCCGCGATAGACCTTAACCTGACGGAAAACGGAACCTATAAAATTTATGTGACCGCCTATGGAAAAGGAGAAACAGGCGCATATTCCGTGCGGATTTCGACCTCAAACGATGGAACCAGTGCTGCGCAACAAGTGCAACGAGATGTTATTGTGATGACCTTAGGGCAAACCAAACAAGGGAAATTAGAGGATGGGGACGCCACTGCGGATGATGGGGCTTACTGCGATTATTACGCTTTTGAAGGTCGGAAAGGGGATAATATCGTCCTTGAGCTATCCACAACAGCATTTGACCCTTTCCTTGAACTCATTTTGCCGGATGGAAGCGATATCACCAATGACGATTGGGAAGGGAGTAACCGTAAAAGCCGTATCGAGCTAACCTTGCCCGGAACCGGACGCTACCGCGTTACGGCTACTGCATATTCTAAAAAAGATGTGGGCGCATATAGTATTAAGTTGCTAAGAGGCTCCAGCACACCCATTACCCGTCCAGAGCCGACGCGCCCAAATCCGCAACAACGCCCCAATACCCAACAACGTGGCGCCAATACCAGTCCAACGGTTTATGGCCTGTTTGTAGGAATCAGCGATTATAATGGGCGGCAGTCTAATTTGCGTTATACGGCTCAGGATGCCCGAACCGCCAAAGAGGCTTTGGTTCGTGGAGCAGGGATGCCCGTAGCCAATGGCGTGGTTCTAACGGATGCGCAAGCAACAGTGGCTAATTTTAAAGCAGAATTGCGCCGCCTCGCCGCCAAGGTAACCCCACAAGACATGTTCGTCATTTTTTATTCGGGACATGGTGGACGTTATCCTCGCGAAAATTGGCAATCCAGCGACCCAGACCAGCGCGATGAGTCTATTGAATTGTATGACGCCGAAATTTTGGATGACGAAATGAGCCAGTTGTTAGACCAAGTGAAGGCAAAAACCACACTCCTCATTTTGGATTCTTGTTTTAGTGGCGGCTTCTCGAAAGACGTCATTTCTAAACCCGGACGGATGGGCTTGTTCTCTTCGGAGGAGGACGTGACATCGGGTGTGGCCTTTAAATTCCAAGCCGGTGGCTTCTTGGCCAAGTTCTTTGCGGATGCGCTGTTGCAACCTAATGCCGATGAAGATGGCGATGGAAGCGTGTCTTCCTTCGAACTTAGCCAGTATTTATATGAGCGTTATCGGGGAGATGTAAAGAGCAGTACAGACGATGATGACATTATCATGAGTAGCCGGAGTATGGGCTATCAAAAATTGGTGGTGGATCGGGGCAGTATTCGCCCAAACGATGTCTTGTTCAAAAAACGATGATTCACTTAAACACTTTAAAAAAATAAAGATATGAAAAAAGATTTTGCGTTTCTTTTGGTGTTTTTATTGCTGATACCCGCTATGACAACAGCGCAAAAAACCGTGGGAAGCACGGTAAATAAGGCTAAATTATTGGGGACCAGGAAGGTTTCTTTGCAATGGGTGAGCCATCAATATTTTGGAGCGGCCAAAGTAACCAACGAAAACGGAACCCTCATGATTCGTGGCGAACAACGCAGCCGAACCACCGAGGATTATGTCACGATTAATGGTGCAGTCTTGAAAATGGTGAATGCGCGGGAATTTAAATTTAAGGGCCAAATCGTAACCAAGGTGAGCTATATCAATGGTGGCGAGCCGTGTGTACGCGATGGTGTTTATACCTTTAAAGCCACTGGAACGCGAAAATATTGGCGGCTTCAGGAAATGGAAAACTGTGAAGGGAATAATGTCGTGGATTACGTGGACATCTATTTCTGAGGAAACGCCGATATATCGCCTATCGGGTTTACAACCTTGTCATAATTCAAAAAATGGAGACTTGTTCGCTCAACAAGTCTCCATTTTTGTTTACATCTGATTTATCCTATGCTGCATACGCAAAAGGCGTTGCTGCAAGGTTGCCTTCTAATGGTGATAAGTCCAATAAATTATAATGCTTAGCCTGAAAACGTTCCTTGGCTGAGTTGCCTGTTTTTGCGTTTTGGTTAAGCCCAAATAATTTAAGAATCTCCACGACAGAATGAACCTCGGTGATCAATTCTTGTTGTAAGATAATCGGTGTTTGGGTCTCGGCAATGGCTCTTGCAAATCCGGCCAAGAGGTCTTCTCGGAGATCCATCTCATGTAAGCCAATTTGTCCAATCAGGTGAAAAGGTTCAGCCAAAACAATGTTTGGGTATTTCCACATTGCCCCAATCATGGCACGGAAAAGGTGTCTAAAGATTACCTCTGGCGTTGTAAGTTCATCCAACCACAGCAACCGTATTTGGCGCGGTGTATAAACGCTATTTCCATACGGAACCAATGTGGGACGGACAATGAGGTGGTCTGGAATTAGGTCTAAACACGGTAAATCTAACTGACCAGCAGCATCCCTAAAGCCCACTTCAAGCGCACTTTCAATCTCAATTTGGGTGCCATATTTCATCTTTAGGCTATCAATCGCCTCTATGAAGTTGTTGGCCCAAGTGGTCGTTTGGGTCACACGAATCGAAGCAATGAACTTTGGTTCGTTACTGCGAATAGCGCGTTTAATGTCTTGTTCCAGCATAAAACTGGAAGAAAAAGGCTTTACATCGGGGAGGAGGTAAAAGGAGGTAGCAGGTTTTAGCATGGTTGTCTCCGAGCGAAAAGTAGAGGCGAAAGAGGAACTTGGATTCGCTCGGAAACAACGAAATTTTAGAAATATGGCGACCTAAGATTAGGTAAAACAGCCTTTTCCTTCGACAAAACCTGATGATACGACGATGGAAGCTTTAAGCAGATGATAAATGAGCCAGAATGGGCCATCGTGTTTGGAGGTTGTAAAGGTGTTTTTGAGGTACTCTTTATGGGTTTCGGTGTTCTGATATCCGAATGTGTACACTGGTCAAGGCAATATATACTTCAAGTGCTTATCGTGGAAATTTATACCGCATCAAGATACCAAAGGTGGTGAAATTACCGCCACCTTCCCTATTGGAATGGATGGCCAATTCTGGAATGAACCGGAGACGTCCACGGCCTAATTCCCCACCAATAAATACACCCGGTCCCAAATCTGCCACCTCGACATCGGTCGAGTTTCCGGCAAAAAAACCAAACCCGCGCAAGCCGCCCCAAATACGTGGCGTTCCAACCGATACATAAGGAATAGCCGATCCTACTACAAACACCTCTTCTTCAGATTCGCTAAAGGTAAGACCACCGAGGGCAAGTGTACCTGTTCCGCCAATGGCTACACCCAGCTTTTCACCAGAAACAACCCGATAACGGGCATCTAAGCCTAATGTACCCAAGCCAAGACGTGCGCCCACTTGAAAACGATCCGAGACGCCGTGCTGAAGTTGTACTTCTGGTAAGCCAAAACCACCTGTACTTTCTTCGTCGGTAGTAGAAACACCTAGGCCAGATACCCCGATGCCAAATGCCGTTTCGCCTTGGTTTAGACCATAAGGCCCTTGGAAGGTACTGAGGAGCACACAGCCCGAAAGCAAACTGCCCATCAGGAAGATTGCGAATGTGTTAACGTATTTCATTTGTTTTGATAGGTTTATGTGAATGAAAGTTTCTAAGATGTGAAATTCCCTTACGGCATCAGAACTAAAGGCACGATAATCCAATGCGTAAAACTAAGGTAATCATTTTTTGTACTAAACTTGATTGCCTATCACCACTTATTTAGAAGGGAGTTTGAGGTCGCTGATCCGAATCCCGTCCACTTCCATCACAATTCGTTTAATGGTTGGGGATTTGCGAATCTGGTTGAGCGAAGAAGCCCGTTTAGAAGGCCCACTAATGTTGCGCTGGTTGGGTTTCACCCGCGTTACGTTGGGTTCCCGCACTTGGTAAAGAGGACGGGTTACAGCCGGTGGCTCGGTTCGGGGAAGTGGGCGCTCTACTTGTAATTGGTTCCACAAGTCTTGGTCGTTCCGCTCCACTTTGTAGCCTAAGTCCTTGAGAAAATTGATTTTATGAGGATATGCAACCAAAGCATACACCCGATAATGCGCACCTATGGTGCAAGGGAGAGTGGCTTTTAGAATTTGTGTCTCGTTGAGGGCGGTAGAAGTATATTGCTCCGAAACTGACTTAAACACGCTCCGTGTCTCGTTGTTTTTGGGATCGTCGGTGAACACATCACGTTCTACGGCCTCTACCCAAAGGTTCACGGTTTGGGCAATTTCGGTACGTGCACGTCCCACGGCACGGTCTTTGGCCCAATGTGGTTCTTTGGATTCGCCCATCCCCGGCTCAATCAGCCATCCTTCCATTTTCGGTGGTGTCCGGAACCATTCCGGCTCAGTACAGTCCTGTGCCCTTAAAAAAGACGGAAGAACGAGAAGTAAAAACAAATACTTATACATGGCCTTTGCAAAATTCATGGAAACATGCTTTTACATGTTTATACCCAATATACAAAAAAAAGTGCCGCCGACGAAAGGGTGGGGAACTGACATAAACACAAAACCTGCCTTCCGACGGAAAACAGGTTCATTGAAGTGTTGTGGAGATGCCGGGAGTTGAACCCGGGTCCGAATGAGCTAACAATCCAAGCCTCTACATGTGTATTCGGCTGATTTAGGTCTCGCTTCTGGTCTTAGCCAGCCGACTAAAGCCGGACCGGAAGCCAGATCGGTTGGTACGTGTGTCGCAGGTTCGATCAGCACCCTTGCACACGACTCATCATGTGATGATGCCGGTTCGGTTCACCGATGAGTAGGCAAACCGACCGACAGATGGAACTAAGCTAACAACTAAGGTTAGGCAGCCATCGCGTAAGAATAATCGTTGGCGATTATTGTTTCCCGACGTTTTTAACGTAGGCCGTTGGGCAACTCGACACGCAGCTTGTTGTTTTTCTCACCCGTCGAAACCAAGTCATCCCCATATTTTAAAAGAACATTTGGAGCCACATAACGTCTGGGAATAGATTTTGTTTCAAAAACGGCCATTTTCCTGTGTCATCCCTGTTTCTTCAAGATTTCTACACAGGTGTTGTTTGGTTATTTAGGAGGAGGAGGCGTTTTATCTTTTCTTTAAAGGCTTGTTTTTGCTATGTAAGGGCTTTGTAAAGTTGTATCTTCATCAAAAAAACAAAATACCAATGGCGCTCTTGGGAAAATCAGTGGAGTCTTTGACCGAATCCGACTTATTAGACCTAATTCGGGATGGTGTTCGGGAAAGCCGTGAATTGGACTTTAAGCAAGACCTCCATTTGATGACAGATGGGGAGAAGAAGGAGTTTTTGGCCGATGTCGTGTCATTTGCCAATGCGTCGGGCGGGTACTTGGTTTTTGGTATGGCCGAGGAAGGTGGAATTGCCAAAGAATTGATTGGGATGAACATTGCAGATGTGGAACTTTGGATAAATGGACTTGAAAGCATGATTCGTGATGCGATCCAACCGCGCATAACGGGTATTCGTTGTCACCCGATTCCGCTGGCGAATGGTAGAGTAGCGGCGTTGATCCAGATTCCCCGCAGTTGGGCATTGCCACATGCCGTTACTCATAGCGGCTCATTCCGGTTTTATGCCCGAAACGCCTCCGGCAAATACCCGTTAGACGTTACCGATTTACGGGCACTTTTTGCACTTTCGGAAGGCTTTACCCATCAACTACGGCGGTTTAGGATGGAACGCATCAGCCGGATCATGGCAAATGAAACCCCTGTTCGGCTTTACGATACACCCAAAGTGGTGCTTCATTTGTTGCCGCTAAACGCTTTTGATCCAGCGGCACAAGTGGATCTTGGTCAACATTCAAGTTTGGTGCGGGACAAACTGGATCTTTTAGTGGAGGGTGACCCAAAATATCGGTACAATTTTGATGGTTTTTTGGTCTATGCTCCTCGGAATGCCGATCTGCAAACGGCGTCTTATACCCAATTTTTCAGGAATGGAGCGATTGAATATGCGGTTGCCGATTTGCTCTGCCGAACGTTGAACGAAAAGCCTTTTTTAGACACACACGTCTTCGAAACTTCTGTCATTCGTGCCGTTAGCAAGGGGATAGAACTTTATGAAGGGCTAAATGCTGCGCCACCATTTGTAGTGATGCTCTCTTTGTTGGGGGTACGGGGACATTATATCGCCCTAAATAGAAGTAAAATCTTGCCCGGCCATACCATAGATCGTGATGTTTTGATGGTTCAGGAGGTCTTGATAGAGGGATTTGAGGAAAAAATTATTCAAATCCTTAAGCCTTGCTTCGATGCTATTTGGCAAGCGGGTGGGTATCCTTATTCCATGCACTATAATGCAGAGGGCGAACGTCGAGAGGGTCTTGTGAAATGATTTTGACGATAACGTGTGAACGGAAATTCTCGGTGATGTGTTAACATAAGTTCGGTGAAAATCAGACTATCGCAACCATGATGGACGGGTAACTTTTAAACAGTGGACAAGCATACAGAATGACGTCCGTGCCGTTCGAGGATAGTGAAGGAAACTTCGAGACCTTTGTACCTGTAAGAAGCGAAGCCAATTTGAAGTTGTTAACTTGCTTAATAACAATAGCTTGAAGTCCATAATTCACATTTTAAATAAATAAAATTATGCGTTTAGGTGCTTTTTCTTTAAGCTTGAGTGTGAACGACTTGGGTGTTTCTAAGACGTTTTATGAGCATCTCGGCTTTACGGTTCTGGTTGGTAGTTTGGATCGTAAATACCTGATTATGAAAAATGAAAACGCCTTGATTGGCCTGTTCGAGGGTATGTTTGAAGGCAATGTGCTGACGTTTACACCCGGATGGGACGAGTCGGGGCGCGTGGTTAGCCCCTTTGACGATGTGCGTAGCATCCAAAAACACCTAAAACACCACGGAATTGCGCTGGAATCGGAGGCGGATGAATCGGGAAGCGGTCCGGCAAGTTTTGTGGTGAGGGATCCTGATGGAAATGTGATCCTGATAGACCAACATATTTGAGGCAGATGGCGTGCAAGGCGAGTTGGCAACCCTGCAATTCGCTTTATAAAATCTTTTGGAACCGTAGGTTATAATCGTTAAATGTTTTGTTGTGCTGTGCATTGATTACGGTAAAACCCTCGGATAATGCCAGAATGGTCATGCCCGGATGCTTGTTGGGGAATGTGTCAAAAACAAACGCCCGATAGCCGCGACTGCGTGCAATTTCCATCATCTGGTGGAGCATGGCGCGTGCTAGGCCATTCCGGCGATAGGCGGGTAAAACGCCTCCTTTTGCGCTATAAAACACTTTTTCGTTTCCCATATAACCTACTTTAAAGCCAACCGGAAGGTTCTCCGCATAGGCCATGAGGATGGTCAGATCTTCGCGGTCTAAACGTGCGATGATGTGCCGATCTCCAAAAATAACCTCATTCATCCGCTCAATGATGGGCAGGGATTCCCTTCCGGTCAGTTGTATTGTGAAAGACACGGCGTTCATAAGGGGAGGATTTAGAAGGGTAAGGACAAGTCGGGGTTGCCGGAGGGAAGTTCTTGGCGAGGTATGGCAGCCTCCTCCACCAATTGCCAAGCCTCCGCCAATGTTTCGGGAAGGTCTTGGATAAACCGCGATGGCTTGGTAAAGTATTCACCACCAAAACTACGTTGATAGCCCAAAACCGGATGCGAGACGAAGAGATAATCTTTTGCACGGGTTAGTGCCACGTACATCAATCGCCGTTCTTCGTCTAATGCCGATTGGCTATTGAGTGCATAACCAGATGGTAGAACGCCCTCCAAAGCCTGGATGACGAAAACGGCTTTGTACTCCAAACCTTTTGCTGAATGGATGGTGGAAAGCACCAAGGGTGTCTCGTCCTTTTGCTCTGCCACCACCTCTACAGTACTCCGCTCTATGGGGTCTAAGGCCAAGGCATTTAAAAGTTCGGTTCGTGTTGCAAAATTGGCTGCAATACCAACAAAGTGTTCCAAGTCTTGTCGGCGTTTTTCGGTGTCGTCTGGGTGAATCCGCTCCAGAACAGGGCTATAAAAGTGAATGATTTCGCCCACTTGAACGGCAACGGGGCGATCGCCTTTGCGTAAATCTTGGAGGAGAAGCGCCAATTGCTGTAGTTCGGGAGCATGTTTTTTATAGCGTTGGATGTCATCAAAATTGTACGGTTTTTCCGACGTTAGAATCCATTCAATAATTTCTTGTGCCGTTTTGGGGCCAATACCTTTTAACAGGCGCAAAGCACGCTGCCATGCTACGGCATCTAAGGGATTTTCTGCAATTTTCAAATGGGCCAAGACATCTTTAATATGGGCGGCATCGTTCAACTTTAGGCCACCAAATTTGATGAATGGGATGTTGCGTCGGGATAATTCTAATTCTACATCATACGAATCGCGGCCATTGCGGAATAAAATCGCCATTTCGTTCAATGGAATACCTTCTTCCCGAAGTTGTAACACCATTTGGCAAACAAAACGGCTCTGGAAGCGGTCGTCGGGGGCCTGTACAATAGCAGGTAATTCACCGCCTGTTTTACGGGTAAACAAGTCTTTTTCGTACCGTTGGTGTGCTAACGCCAGTACATAATTGGCCAAATTCAAAATGGGTGTTGTAGAACGGTAGTTTTCTTCTAAAATGAAAAGGGTCGTTTTGGGGAAGCGGTTTGGAAACCCCATAATATTTTCAAAATTAGCACCTCGAAACGCATAAATACTCTGTGCATCGTCGCCCACGGCCATCACATTGCCATGTACGGAAGAAAATGCCGCCACCAAATCGGCTTGAATCCGGTTTGTGTCTTGGTATTCATCCACCAAAATATGCCGGATTCGGGCACAGACCTCGTATCGGACATTGGGATGCACTTCAAACAACTTTAAGGTGAGCACCAGCAAATCGTCGTAGTCCATAAGACCGTGTTGCAACTTGTAGCGACCATAGGCTTCGTACAATGCCAGAATTTCGGTTTCGTGTTTGGTGTGTTGTGGATATTCTTGTGCGAGCAGGTGCGCAAGTTGTTTTTGGCGGTTTACACTTGCGGAAAAGAGGTGATATAACGTGTCTTTTTTGGGGAAGCGTGTTTTGGACTGATGCAAGCCTTTTTGGGTGCGGAGCAAGTCTATCACGTCGGCAGCATCGGAGGCGTCTAATACGTTAAAACGTGGAGGATAGCCCAGTTTTTCGGCATGTCTTTGCAGGATGCTTAAGCAATAACTGTGGAAGGTTCCGCCTTTGATGCCTTCACATCGGCCATCCAAGAGTGCCGTAGCGCGGTTCAGCATCTCGCGTGCGGCTCTTCGGGTAAAGGTCAATAAAACGATTTCCTCCGGTGGCACGCCGCTTTCCACTAAACGAGCCAAACGATAAATCAAGGTTCTGGTTTTCCCTGTTCCAGCACCGGCAATAACCAAAGCAGGGCCACTTCCGGCCTCAACCACGGCTAATTGCTGTGGATTAAGTTGCTCGGCATACGGAATCCTGTAGTGTGCAGGCCGGACGACAACCTGATCTGGTTTTAAGATGAAGGAGCGTGTCATGCGGTTCGGATGGCATTTTGTGTAATATACGCCACCCATTCGGTAGATAAACTGTTGGGCAAGCGTTAAACATCCAATTCTTCGGCTTCTTCGGCGTTTTCCATAATAAAACGATACCGCGCCGAGGCATCTTTTCCCATGAGGTCGGTAATAACTTGCTCGGTGCGCAGACGCTCGGTGTCTGGAATAGAAACCCTAAGTAAACGCCGCTTGTCTGGATCAAGAGTGGTTTCTTTCAAGGTTTGTGGCATCATTTCGCCCAAGCCCTTAAAGCGCTGAATTTCGGGATTTGCACGTGGTTTAGCCTTTTTTTGTTCGCGAAGAATGCGCTCACGGTCGGTATCGTCCAATGCCCAGAAGGTTTCTTTGCCCACATCCACACGGTAGAGTGGCGGCTGTGCTATATAAACGTACCCGCCATCAATCAATGCACGCATATGCCGATAGAAAAAGGTAAGTAATAAGGTGGCGATGTGGTGTCCGTCTGAGTCGGCGTCCATCAACAGAATAATTTTATGGTATCGGAGGTTGGATAAATCCATTTTATCGCCAATTCCGCAGCCGAGGGCCAATAAAATATTGTTTAGTTCCTTATTGTCCGTTAGTTTTTTTGCATTGGCTTGCTCGGTGTTGAGGACCTTCCCACGAAGCGGTAAAATTGCCTGAAACTTCCGGTCGCGCCCTTGTTTCGCCGAGCCTCCCGCCGAGTCCCCCTCGACAATAAACAATTCGCACTCGTCTGGTTTTTTGGAAGAGCAATCTGCGAGTTTGCCCGGAAGTGCCAAACGAGAACTCCCCACCGATTTTGCCCGCACGGCTTGCACGGCAGTACGACTCGCCAATCGGGCTTTTGCGGCCTGAACCACCCGCGCTGCAATCGCATCACCAAACGAGGGGTGTGCATTTAGCCATTGCTCTAATTCTAAGCGAAAAGCATTGTTAACAAGCGATCGCGCTTCGGGATTGTTTAGTTTATCCTTGGTTTGCCCCTGAAACTGTGGATCGGTCATAAAGACATTTAAGATGGCAAAAAGTCCTTCTCGAATGTCATCTGCCGAAATTTCTAGCCTTTTGTCTGTAAGATTATGTGTTTCCATATACGCCCGTACCGCTTTCACCACACCATCTTTCAAGCCCGCTTCATGCGTTCCACCATCGGAAGTGGGGATTCCGTTTACATACGATTTGATGGATTCCCGTGGCGACTCCGTCCACTGTAACACCAATTCTGCCCGTAGCCCTGACACAAGGTCGGATTGTGCCAACGCAAATTGCTCCGTATGTACCGGACGTGCCTTGTCCTTCCCAATGGTATGCGTCAAAAATTCCCGTATGCCACCTTCGTGGTGAAATTCGTGGCGTTTCCCATTGACCTCATCCTTAAAAAGGATTTTTAGCGTCTTGTTGAGATAGGTTTTCGTCTCTAAATTCTCGGCAATCAAGGCCGCATCAAACGTTGTTGTCTCGAAGATGTCTTCATCGGGTCGGAATTGGATGGTGGTTCCAGAGCCGCGTGAGTTGGGATTAATGACCTTGAGTTTTGTGATCGGAACCCCTTTGGTGAAGATCTGCTGGTATGTTTTTCCGTCCCGTTTGATGGTGGCGATCAACTCTTCCGAGAGGGCATTCACCACCGACGAACCAACACCATGCAAGCCACCAGAAGTAATGTAGTTGGAACCATCAAATTTACCACCGGCATGGAGGGTTGTAAGGATAAGTTCTAAGGTTGGGACTTTTTTAATGGGGTGTATGTCCACTGGAATACCGCGTCCGTTATCGCTTACGGAGCAGGATTTACCATCTTTGTGCAGCGTCACCTCGATCTGCGTAGCGTAGCCGTTTGTTGCCTCGTCCACAGCATTGTCCACAATTTCCCAGAGCAAATGGTGAAGCCCCGCCTTTCCCGTCCCGCCGATGTACATGCCCGGACGTTTGCGAACAGGTTCTAAACCTTCCAGTACCTGTATATTTTCGCCTGTATAGTTATTCATCTAAACGAATTTTAGTTACGAATCTTTGACCTTAACGGTTTAAAAAAGTGGTCTTTTTGGTAAACAAGTCCTCTTCAGCCTCGGCTTCCTCCAGATGTAGGTCTCGGATCAGGTTTGCTTGTAAGGAGATGGCGGACTCTGGCAAGTCGTATCCAGTTTTGAGCAGTTCACGCAGTTGCTTCTCTAATGACGTTGGACTTATACTATTCGGATAAGTATGTACTTCCGAGAAAAACTGCGCTAACATCGCCTCCGCCACATCCGAGACCAAAATCTTCTGATATGCGGCTTTCTTCTGCTGGTCTGTCTTCCAAAATCCATACCCCAAAACCGCGATAAAGGCCGCCATACCCACGCCCAATGTCTGGAGTGGAGGTTGCTCGGTAAACAAAATCCCAAGAACCATAATGAGTAAGATGAAAAACGCCATTCCTCCTTGTTCTACGCGGATTTTACCCATGGCGGGTTCTTTAGTCAACGGCATAAAATCTACATTACCCGCCATTCGGATCAATGACAAGTCGTTTTCATCTGGCGTTCTTTGCAAGACATGGGCCAACGAATCGGAAATGTGGACTTTTTCCAACGGAACTTCGCCACAATCTGCAACGGCACGTATAGCACGTTCTTGGAAAATCTTTTGGGCAACGGATTCGAGTGGTATCCTCCCAATTTTGCTCTGAATCAGGTGTAATAAGTCGCCAAAAGTTTGGGTACGACGTTGCTCTTCGGGCGTTATTAGAATCCCAAATTCATCCTCCAAATCATACCAAAAATAGCGGCTAATGGTCTTCATGTTGTTCCTTTTGGGCGAATTTCGTTATTCACCATTTGTATGTAGTCGGATTTCCATGGTTTCATAAATAGCTTTAACCAGTGTTCCGCGCTCAATAATGCTTTTGCCTTTATTGGCACGTTTAGAGACCTCGAACTTGGTGGGACGAACAATTTCTTGCCTTCCGCGATTGGTTTCCACCGTCAGTCCTTGCCGGATTGCGGAAGAGAGGGCAAATCCCATCAGGCGATCTTTAGGTTCCAAACGCATGGCAATCACCCCGCGTGCAGCCCCTTTTACGATCGAAATCTGGTTGAGGGGGAAAATCAAGCCGCGCCCTTGTTGCGAAGCGATGCACACATTTTCGTCGCCTCGCGCCATATAAACCGCCAAGGCTTCGTCGCCCGGAGGGACTTTCATGAAGGTTCTACCGGATTTGGTGGAAGGTTCCACAAATGCCTCGCACGTCAGTCGGACGGCCATAGCCGCCGCCGTAATGCCGACCAAAAAGGGGCCGGAAACCTCTTCTTCTACTTCGCCGAAAAGTTCCGTAGAGGATTTTTTCTCTTTTAGAGATTCTGGCATCACACGCGGATCGAAAGACGCCACGCCGATGACACGCTCTTTGTCGGAAAAACTGAAGTATTTCTGGATCGGATCGCCGTAGCCTGTGGTTTGGTTCAGTTCGTCTATTCGGATAGTATAGGCTTTCCCCAAACTGGTAAAGAAGCAAACGGAGTCGCGGGTTGAGCCGGGCAAGACCCAGCCCACTTGATCGCCCTCCCGAATACGGATGGATTCTAAGTTTGTATAAGACCGTTGTCGTTTGAGCCAGCCGTCGCGGGTGACAATAACAAATACGTCCTCTTTTATGATGTATGCTTCCTCGGTATAGGCCAATTTGGCATCTGGCCCTGCAATCACGGATCGGCGCTCATCAGCATATTTCTTCCGAATATTTCGCAACTCGCCTCGTACCATCTTCCACAACGCCTGTTCGTCTCCGAGAATAGTGCGAATTTCAGCGGCACGGGCTTCTTTTTCGGCCAATTCTCGCAGAATGTCCTCAATTTCGAGTTGTGCAAGGCGATAAAGTTTCGTTTCTAAGACGGCATCGGCTTGGATGTCGTCTATACCAAAGCGGTTAATCAAACCTTTGGCGGCATCGGCTTTGTCGCGGGAGGAACGGATAATGCGAATGGCTTCGTCTAAGGCGTCGAAAATGATCGCAAAACCTTTAAGGATGTGGATGCGCTTTTCTAACATCTCCAATTCGTGGCGCAAGCGCTTTACCACCACTTCGTACCGGAAATCAAGAAAGTGCTGTAAGGCTTCCTTTAAATTAACCTTCTTGGGCGTGGATATTTCTGGATTATCGGTCGGAACCAAACACGTCATGTTGACATGGAATCGGGTTTGGAGTGGTGTATGCTTAAAGAGGTAGGCCATTGCGGCATCGGCATCGGCTCCTTTTTTAAGTTCCAGCACCACCCGAATTTCGGTAGTGGATTCATCCCATACATCTACCACTTGTGGTAATTTCCCAGCACGAACGATATCGGCAATTTTTTCCACCAAATCTGCCTTTGAATGGCCAAAGGGTACGGAAGTTAGGATAATGGCTTGTTTATGACCGTCCATTTTCTCGGTGATGTACTCGCCCCGTAGTTCAATAGCGCCTTCCCCGGTCTCATATACCTTTATCAACTCCTCGCGTGTGTTCAAAATCCGTCCATATGTCGGGAAGTCCGGCCCTAAAAACACTTCCATCAGGTCTTTGACCAAAGACGCAGGTTTTTTCGCCAACATAATGGCGGCGTCTAAGGTCTCGCCCAAGTTGTGTGGTGGAATGTTGGTGGCCATCCCGACAGCAATCCCTGTAGTCCCATTCACCAAAAGGTTTGGGACTTGGGCGGGCAATACGATCGGTTCGGAAAGGGTTCCATCGTAGTTTGGGCGAAAAGGAACGGTTTGTTGCCGGATTTCCTCGATCAGGGACACGGCCATCGGGCGGAGTTTGGCCTCGGTATAACGCATAGCTGCGGGGCTGTCGCCATCTATCGAGCCAAAATTGCCTTGTCCGTCCACGAGCATGTACCGCATGGAGAAATCTTGCGCCATCCGCACCATCGCATCATAGACCGCCGTATCGCCATGTGGGTGAAACTTACCGATGACTTCGCCTACTACTTGCGCACTTTTGCGGTGGCGACCCTCCGGCATGAGGCGCAAATTGTTATACATGGCGTACAAAATCCGGCGATGTACGGGCTTAAGGCCATCTCGTACATCTGGTAATGCACGGCTGGTAATCACCGAAAGCGCATAATTCAGGTACTTTTGTTTTGCGGTATCCTGTAAAGAAATTACATCTACTATTGGCATTGTGGTCCGTTCTGGTCTGTCTGCTAAAAAGCGATTTAAGCGCCCGCCTCATTCTTTGGTCTAAAAGAATGTGTGTAATATATGTAAATTGTTTTCGTAACGCAATGATGTGCGAAGCGAACGCGGAAAATAATGGCGCATACACCGAGCCACAAGCGAAAGCTGTGTTCAAACAAGGGTTTTCACAACCGGCTCACAACTTTACAAACAGTTTTTTGCGATGCATCCACCATAAGACAAACCAGAACCCCAAAACATGTGCTAAAGCAAACAGAAGTGAACCATTATAATCTCCGGCCAATGGCCTGAAAATAGTCTCAAAAAGGTATTCGTATCCGCTTACATCCTTGCCGTTCTGGTCAAACTTTACTTTTAGTATGGTAACGACCCAAATACCAGAGATGAAATATGCAAAGATCGCATTCGTACCATACACCACAAAGGGAAATGCAATTTTTTTCCAGTTTTTAATCTCCGTCATCCAAAGCCAAAAAGCCAAGAACCAAATGCCTAATCCCCCTGTCACGAGCACATACGAACTTGTCCAGATTTTTTTATTGATGGGGAAGGCCAAATGCCAAACTAAACCAACAACGATTAAAATTGCGCCATACGCCCAGAACCGGGACAGCAACAGACCCCAAGATTCGCGTTTTCCGACCATTCGCCCCACCTCGTAACCGATTAAAAGCGTAACCAATGCTGGAAACGTGCTAAGGACGCCTTCTGGATCGAAAGGCAAACCCTCGCCTTTGTACATATGGTTTTCACCCAAAATCCAAAGGTCAACTTGTCGCTGAAAGTTGGTTTGCAAGCTAAAAACATCGGTTCCCGTTCCGCCAAAGGCCATCACCACCCAATACCCCAGCAGGATGAACGCAGAAAGCACCCAAAGTTTTTTCTGATCCAAATACAACACGGCCAACGAGCCAAAGAAATAACAAAGCGCTATGCGAGGCAACACACCCAGAACCCGAAAATGCGAATAGTCCCAGTTTTGCTTGATGAGGGGCCATGTGTGTAAGATCACATACAGCACATAGATGCTTATTGTACGCCAAAAAATCTTTCGGATCAACTCCCAAGACGGCTTTTGTCCGTATTGACCAAAGGAGTACCACATGGAAACCCCACCAATGAACAAGAAAAACGGAAACACCAAGTCGGTGGGGGTTAAACCGTGCCACGCCGCATGTTCGAGCGGAGGATAAACATATTTCCAACTTCCCGGATTGTTTACCAAAATCATTCCGGCGATGGTGAGACCCCGCAAGGCATCTAAAGCAATCAAGCGCTCTTTAAAGGCTACCGACATTTTTTTACGGATTAGGATCCAAGTAAATGGAGAGGGTTATCACGCGAAAGGTACAACATTTGGGGAAGGATCGCACCCGAACGGCCACAAAAAAAGGGGCGTTTGGTGAAAAGCCCCTTATATATCCCATTGCTCTTGAATTATTTGCCACCATTTTTAAGGTATTCGTCCCAGCTTTGAACCACCAGATTCCCTTTTTTCATCGTCATGCGGATAGTTCCGCCCATGCGGTCAATCGTTCCTTGAAACACCTCGCCATTGCCGCGCTTCACAATTTGTCCAGAAAGAATGTCCAAGCCTTGAATTTTGATACTCCCATCCTCGACCGTCAATTCCAACCGTCCTACCAAGTTCTTAGCTGGGTCTGTAGTCCGTGAAGGAACCAGCAAAGCGGTGCCTTTGTCCAAGATGAAATTCGCATTATTGTCATCTTTGCAAGAGGTCTGGAAATAATTTAAGTCCCCTTCGTCTATTTTGGCATACACATCTGGCGCTGCGGAACGGATGGTGACCCATCCACGCCAAGTTTTTACCGAAACGGGTGCGTCCACATCATAAATCCCAAATTTTCCAGCCATTTGGTCAATGTTCACCCCATTATAGCGTGGCATCTTTATGGTTGTATTCACGTATTTGCCAAGGGGATTAACAGGATCAACACGAAAAAGGCGCGTTAGTGGAGACTCCTCATCGCGGATTTGGAGGTCGGCCAAACGGGTTTTGGCCTGCGTATCGTCCTTACCAGAAGCGACTTTCTCGAAGGCAACTTCGGCAACATCAAGGTCTGCATAGCCGCGTATGTCCACATTAGACTGGTCGGAGGCCAATGTATTGGCCAAGACCAAGGATTTATTGCCCAGCGTGACCAATTTTGTTTCGGACGATTTGGCGACGGCAAGGTCTCCTACCGGAATTTCGGTGGTGGTTGTATCACATCCGGTAATACTCCATATCAAAATGAAACAAATCGTTAAGAAAGACTTACCAGATAAAAAGAGATTTTGCATGGCGATTATTAATTCAAGGTTACACTTCTTACAAATTTTCTGACGGCGAATAGCGAGCCAAGCCACCCAAGGACTAAGCCAAACCCTACCAAAGCAATCATCAAGACAATCGGATGGCCACCCGGCCAAGGTTGATTCCGTAACTGCGGAATAATCCAGACCAAAGCAGCATTTAGGCCACTCATAAAGGCGGCACCCACCAATCCACCAAGCAATCCTTGTACCAAACCTTCCACCAAAAAGGGTTTTCGGATAAAAGAATCGGTTGCGCCTACTAATTTCATGGTTTTAATCAACAACCGGCGAGCATAAATGGAGAGCCGGATGGTATTGGCAACCAAGAAAACCGCTGCCAATAAGATGATTAAGCCCAAAGAAATCCCAACCCATGTTAGGGTTTTTAGGTTTTGTTGTACCGCCGTAAGAGCACGGCTATTATACACGACATCATCTACATGTTGTTGTTTTCGCAAGGTTTTGATGATGCGGTTTAGACTTTCCGTGTTAATCATGTGTGACGTCACCTGTACCTTTACAGAGGCGGGCAGAAAGTCGCCCCCTTCGCCTAAAAACGTTTCTGCTCCTTCTCCAAACTCGCGACGAAATGTGCGGATTGCTTCTTGTTTTGAAACATAGGTTGCACTTTCGACGCCGGGTAACGTCGCAATTTGGTCTCGAACCGTTCTCCCTAGGGGTTCTTCAATATTTTCAAGGAAAACATCCACTTGCCCCACCCTTTTGGTAAGCCATTCGGAGAGTTGCTGAGCCTGAAAGCCCAATAAGAACAGTACTCCGATAAGTGCAAGGGCGACGGTCATGGCACTGACGGATGCAAAGAAGGCAAGTTTTGCCCGTGCAAAACCGGATAGCCCTTCTCGAACAACATAGGCGAGTGACATCGTTATTATTGGATTAAACTGAAGGTCAAAGGTTGAATGGCGCTGTTAAAGACAGCACCATATGGCAGTGGTGGGGTATTATTCGATGGTGGTTCCAGCCGGATACGATCCCAAAACCTTGAGGTAAGCGGTTAATTCAGACAGATGATCTAATGCTTTTTGGACAGGTTCATCGGTCTCTCGGCCTTGGATGTCCAAATAAAATAGATAAACCCATGGGCTTCCTACAAGTGGACGGCTTTCAATTTTTAACAAGTCTATGTCGCGGAGTGCAAAAACGGCGAGGCTCTTAAACAACGCACCGGCCAAATCCTCTTTGTGGGCAAATACCACCGAGGTTTTCATGTGTGCATCTGGATCCCACTGTGGTACGGTGTGCGCTTCTGGCTGTAGTACCAAAAAACGGGTAAAGTTCTGGTGGTCACTTTCGATGCCCGACGCCAGAATTTCCAAGCCATAATGTTCTGCAGCACGCTTAGACGCAATGGCGGCACTGTATTCTGGTTTCGGATAGCCTCCTTCGGCAAGGACTTTTGCAGCCCCAGCGGTATCGTAGGCGTCAATGCGGTGGGCATTGGGTAGGTGGCTTCGTAGAAATGCTTGGCACTGCCCCAATGCCTGCCAATGGGAATACACCTCTTGTATGTCTTGTATCTTTACGCCGGGAAGGGCTAATAAATTATGAACTACACGCAGTTTTACCTCTCCTACAATCCGGAAGGCGTGTTTTCGGAGGAGGTCATAATTTATGTGAACACTGCCAAATAAAGAATTCTCTATTGGCACGACTGCTTTTTCTACTTCTCCTTCCTCCAACGCCTTATACACCAATTCAAACGTGGGTTTGGGAACGGCCATCACATCATCTCCCAACAATTGGAAGGCCGCATATTCACTAAAAGCGCCGGGTTCTCCTTGATAGGCTATCCGCATAAGTCATGACCTTATTTATAAATTGCTTAGGCAGATTACATTTTCTCCGGCGTGGAAAGTCCCAATATGTTAAGGCCATTCCGAACAACATGTTGGGCAGCGCAAGCAAGGTTAAAACGAGCCTGTGCCACATCGGGCGCTTCGCCAATGATGCGGCAGTCGTGGTAAAAAGCATGGAACGCCTCGGCAACCTCTCGGAGGTAATTGATGAGGCGCTGCGGTTGTAGGCTCTTAACGGTTGCCAAAATCTCGTCCGGAAACTGCAACATCGTTTTGATGAGGGTACTTTCTCGGTCGTGTGTAAGTGCTGTAAGGTCGGACTCTGGCTGGATAGTTAGCCCGACTTCTGCTGCTTTACTGATGATCTGATGAATGCGGGCATGGGCATATTGTAAATAAAAAGCAGGGTTTTTCTCGGCATCGGCCTTCGCCAAGTCCAAATCAAAATTGATGTGGGTATTGGGAGAAACCGCCAAAAAGAAATAACGGGTTACATCCTCTCCCACTTCGTCCATCAAATCGTCTAAGGTCACAAAATTTGCTTTTCTGGTGGACATTTTGACGGCCTCGCCCCCGCGCATCAGCGTGACAAACTGGTAAATAACCACTTGGATTTTCTGTGCATCATATCCCAGTACATTCAGTGCATTGAGGACATCGGGGTAGGTATCTATATGGTCTGCCCCAAAAAGGTCTATACAAAGGTCGTAGCCCCGCTTTAGTTTTTCAACGTGGTATGCCATATCTGGGAGTCGGTAGGTCGGTTCGCCAGAGGACTTCACCAAAACGGTTTCTTTGTCTTTTCCGAAGGTACTTGTTTTGAACCAGACGGCGCCATCGGCATCAAAAACCAAGCCTGTATCTCGCAGTGCCGTCAAGGTAGCTTCTACCTTCCCATCTGTATAGAGGGTGTGTTCATTAAAAAAGGTATCCATCTTCACCCCAATCCGACGCATGGTTTGGTCTATGTCTTTAAAAATGAGCGAGATGGCTTTTTCTTTAAAGGGGGCAAGTTCGGCCTCGGGCACTTCATCGGACAACCAGTCTCGGTCTTCAATCAGGCCATCGCCTTTTTCGTCAAGCAATGAGGCTGCAATATCAATGATATATGCCCCTTGATACCCGCCATCGGGGAATGATACGGGAACCCAAACGGCATCTTCGCCCGTGCCGAGTTTCTTCATCGGACATTCCGGCCAGATCAGTTCTAAGTAGCGTGCCCTCACAGACTGCGCCAAGACGCGCATTTGGCGTCCGGCATCATTAAAATAGTATTCTCGCGTTACGTCATATCCGGCCCAATTTAATAAATTGGCCATTGTATCGCCCAATACCGCATTCCGGCCATGTCCCACCGTAAGAGGCCCTGTAGGATTGGCACTTACGTATTCCACCATAGCTTTTTTTCCTGCGCCTTGTGCCGAGCGACCAAAGTTCGCGCCTTTCGCCAGAATCTCATACAAGCCTTTACGGAGGTAAACACTGGAAAAGCGGAAATTGATGAATCCCGGTCCCGCAATCTCCACGCCGGCAATTCGGTCTGGGTCTAATTGAACCTCCGAAAGTACCCGCTCGGCAAAAGCACGGGGATTGCTCCCCACCTTTTTGGCCAACTGCATGGCAAAATTAGAGGCCAAATCGCCTTGTTCGGGACGTGCCGGAGCCTGAAATTGCAGCTCAAAATCGGATGGAACACCTTCTATCGTCGAAAGTACGGCTTGGAGTTGGCGGGATAAGTATGCTTTCATGGTTTTGTATTGCGATCAAGTTCACCCAAAAATGGATGAAGCAATGTTCTAAGATGTTTAATGTGATAAATTAGCAATGGCCTTGGGTTTGGCCACCGATTATCTTGTGAATACTGAACAGAAAAACCAATAAATAGGGAAAGATCATGATGTGGGATGTCGAATACCAGCAAGAAGCCTTTGTTTTTGGAACTGCCCCCAATGATTTTCTGGCCGAGGCTTATGGCTTTTTTCCAAAAGGCAAAATTTTATCCATTGGAGAGGGGGAAGGCCGAAATGCCGTTTTTCTTGCACGTATGGGTTATGATGTCACAGGGTTAGATGCGGTTAGCTCTGGGTTTCCGAAAGGGCAAAAATTGGCCGAGTCCCACGATGTTTTCGTTGATTGGCAACACGCAGACCTCAATGATTTTCTCTGGGAACCACGCCGATGGAATGGCATTTTGTCCATATTTTGTCATCTACCCTCTGAACTTAGGAAAAAGGTTCACACACAAGCCGCACAAGCCCTCTGCCCGAAAGGGGTCTTTCTGTTAGAAGCCTATGCACCTGAACAACTCCAGTACGGCACAGGAGGACCTCAATCTTTAGACATGTTACCCGATTTAGCTACGTTGTTGGCAGATTTCCCGACCTTGAAAGTCCTTCATGCCTGCACGCTTGAACGGGAAGTGGTGGAGGGACATCGCCATACGGGTCTCGCCATGGTGAATCAAGTGGTTTTGCTGAAAGAGGTTTAACAAACGCATTATCCCAAGTTAACAAACGCATTATCCCAAGTCGTATTCAAAACGGTAGTGGTGGACTTTCTCTACGATTTCAAGAAAAAAAGTGCCCCGAATCCCATGCCATTCGCCTTCTCCGGAATCTGGAACGACGGCAATAGTGAGGTGTTGTGCCCCCTTTTCCATGATGCCTTGATGGTGGAAAACCAATGATCCGGCTTTTCCGTGTAGGTTTCCTTCTACTTTTTCGATGGCGGTATAGACGGCAGAGCCTTTTGTGGCGGTCAGCGAGGTTAGCATTTTCCCGACGCCAGTGGCCTGTAAATCACCATGAAATGTTTTTTCGAGTTGTACAAGCCCAACGGTTCTACCGGAGACCTCTTTTTCTTGTTCAATTGGGGTCATTTTGACCTCGAACGTACCGATAGCTATTTGCGGCATAGTATAAACGTTTATTTGGATAGCGTTGTAACGGGAATCAGCACCTCAGCAATGGCTTGGGGCTTCCCCGTCACAGGTTGTAGGAATGGAGTTACCTTGGCAGTAATAACCTCTAATCCCGCCATCAAGGTTGTTTGTGCGGGTAAAAAAGGCTCATTTGCGGCTAGAACCTGCAAGAACTCGGCACCAAATGGCGCATGAGCAATCAGGTCTTTCGGGATCTCGTAGGGCACGTTTACCTGATTCAAGCGGACGTAGTGGTTGTCTAAGAGCAGGATTTTCCGGCCATCGGCCATGTGATACACCAGACGTAGAAAAGCGGGCCGATTTACATTTGCCACCACGCGCATTTTTTCGCCATTGCGGAGGGTAATGCCATGTTGCCCTTTTGTTGTCCAAGCGTCTAAATAAATCCCCATGTCTGGTTTGTGCGTTTCTTGTATGGGCAAACGTGTTTTCGGTGCATCCACGGCAAGTCCTGTTGCTTCAACCACCGAAAGCGGTAAAAGCACCTCGGCAGCCGCTACCCATTTGCGGTCGGTTTGTTGCAGAAACGTCATTAAACGCACGTCTTTGCCCTCGATAGTCATTTTTCCAGAAAGGGTAAATCGTCCCGAAATCTCCAAAGAGTCGGTTTCTTCATCCGGCAGTAGGGGGCGCCATTGTACCAACGGGAGTGCTTTGTGGCGGAGAACATCCGCGAGATGGGCGGCAAACTCGGTGATTTGTTGCGTCTTGCCCATTCTAAGCGGCAAAATTTTTACACGGAGCAATGCGGAGCGGTTCAGCCCTTCGGTTTGTGCTTTGAGAGAACCAAGCAACTGGGTTGCGGCGGCGTCTAAGGACGATACCCGAAGGCTCTTAGGGGACAACTGAAGCCATAACTGCCGAAATTGATTGCTTGGGGTACGGTCGAGGAATTTTTGTCCATCGCTTGCTGCCGAAAATGCCGTGACCAATGCGGCCTCTTGGTAACGCCGGAGCAGCGTTTGCCCTACAAAGTATGCGGCCAAAGCCTCCTCGGTTTTGCCACGTCGCAAAAAAGATCGGGAACGATTGTACTGGGCCAATAGTTCATTTTTCAAAGACTGGGTCTTGAGGCGATAGCGGCTGAACAAATCGGCTTTGGCGAGACATCCCAATACATACCAAACATTTTGTGTGGCATCAAACCAAGTTTGTTCTGTTATACCGGGCAATTCCACTTCGGTGGTTCGTTCTGTAACCGATTGAAAAGACGTGAAAAAACCGCCGTCGTTTTCTACCACTTGTTCAATTTCTCGGTTGGTGACTTGCGTGCGGATGGCCTGTGCTAAGTGAGCTTGTGCCTGTGTTCGTGCTTGTTGTAGCGCACGTTCTTTTGGGGTACGTAATGTAACCTGTCCAACACCAAATCCGCGATAATGGAGTGGTGGTTGGCAAGTGTTTTCGCCGTATGTTTGTACCCATTCCGGCTTCTCTTGTGAGAATGCCCACAGAGGCAAAACAAGCCATAAACCGATGAGATATAGTTTGTACATGATTCTTCAATTCTGGGCAAGGCTGGGCTGTTGGTTGCTTTGATGTTTTGATACAGTGAACAACTTCAAGACATTCAACAATCCTTCACCATTTATGTTTGATTAAAATATACCACATAAGGGTACTAAAAACGAACACAATAGCGTTAGCAGATCAAAGAGGAACAAGCAGAAATCCTTTTCGGAGTGTTTGATCCTTGCAAAGTAAACCGCTTGAAATCAAAAGAGTTCATAAAAGACGTGTTTTATCTTGTAAATTCTGCTTATTTTGTCGAATACTTTGCCTGATACTATCCTCCGTACACGTTCTATTCGTTGTTGTTTGTATCCCATCTTTGACCATAGCCTCCACCGATAAAAGCCCTATGCGCTTCTGGAAAATAACACGGAACCTGATTTTGTTGACTTGGGTTGGCCTTTTGAGCCAAGCTAAGGCCCAGACGTTACAGGCGCCTTTGTTGATTTTTCCGGAATTGGATGCCCAAAACCAGTCCACATTGCCCCTTTTGGATTGGTCGGATGTGTCCGAGGCGTTGCGTTACGAAATACAAATCAGTACCCGCATAGATTTCCTTGCGGATGTGATCCCGTTCACCACAAGCGACGCCACATCGCGGCTTGCTCCAAAAGATCTCGCCCCAAAAGACCTCTTTTTAAAAACCAGCACCCTTTATTTTTGGCGTGTTCGTAGCATTGGTACAAATAACGTCGGAAGCAACTGGTCGGAAGTTCGTTCCTTTACCACCACTTTTGCACAATTAATTACCCTTCAACAGGCCAAACCGTTAAACAATGCGGTGGATGTCCGGCCAGCGGACGATTTTTTGACTTGGAACAAGGCTTCGGGCGCAACACAATATTTAATTCAGTATGGGGAAACGAATGTCGCCGCATTTAGATGGGTTCATGAAGTTGGAAATACCGATCAGATTCGTTTGGGGGACTTGCCAAATATCAAAGGCAACCGAACGTATAAATGGCGGGTCATTGGTTATAGTAACCAGATTGCAGGTAATTGGTCGGATACATGGACGTTTTCGACTGGGCCGGACAAACCGGATACGCCGTTGATGCTCTCTCCGGAAAATGAAGAAGATAATGTGATCTTAATTCCAGAGTTCAAGTGGTTTGTCTCTACGGGAGCCGAGCGTTATCAGCTCCAAGTCTCCCAATACCCCAATTTTCCCGATACCAGTTTAGCCGTAAACATCAGTACCACCTCGGATCGTTACAGGCCGATTTTTGGATTAAAAAAAAATACCTTGTATTATTGGCGGATTTGGGCAAGCAACCAAAGTGGGGATAGTCCTGTTTCGGCGACGCGCTCATTCACAACGGGCAGTCTTTTGCCCGCACCCACCCAGCAGGCACAACTCTTGTTGCCTGCCGATAAGGCAAGTGACCAACTAGCAACGGTGGTTTTTTCGTGGCTACCTGTTCAATATGCCGAGGGCTATGTCTTGGAGATTGATGGCCCTGCTTTGGGGCAGGGGATCAGAGACACCTTTACAGAAACCTATGGCTCGCCTCGTGGACAAGTGCTGCCTTTGGGACAAGTCTTTACATGGCGGATCAAAGCCTTTAACCGTTCAGGATTCACCTATTCAGAAACAAGAAGTTTTAGTACAGGATCGGCACCGCTTTTGCCCGTTCTTCTAACGCCCGAATCTGGTTCCTTAACCAATTTAAATCCTATATTGGCATGGCAAACGCAAGGAAGTGGGGTGAGTTTTGAATTTCAATTGGGTTTGGATGTGGATTTTACAAGTCCCCTTCTTCCGATTACGCCCATGACCAATACCGCTTTCCCGCTAAATGCCTTGCCCTACGACAAAACCTACTTCTGGCGCGTTCGGGCAATCAATGATTTTGGGAAGAGTAATTGGGTCGTGCGCAGTTTTACGACCATTCCGGAACGGCCTCCCAAACCCGAATTGGTGACACCGGTCAATAACCATGCCCAAGAGTCAACATCACCAACGCTACAATGGAATGTCGCCCTCCGTGCAACGAGTTATGCCTTGATGTATGCACCCTCTTCGGATTTCTCGGAAGGCATACTTTTGCCAAGTACATCGCTTTTGTCCGCGACGCTACAAGGGCTTGAGGCTGGTCGGACGTATTTCTGGCGGGTAAAAGCGGCCAATTTAGGCGGCGAGGGCGAATGGTCGGATGTGTGGGCATTTACCGTCAAATTAGCCGCACCAATCCTCACAGCGCCGAAGACCTTAGAGGTTGTTAGGGGAACGGAAACAGATCTCATCTGGAATGTCGTTGCCAACACTACACGTTATCAATACCAAGTGTCTGAAGTGCAAGATTTTGCAAGCATCACCACAGAAGGCAGTACCCTTACCACGACCGTCAGGATAAGCAGCCTGAAGCCCCACACTGCGTACTATGTGCGCATAAAGGCGGAAAATCAAAAAACAGATAGCCCTTGGAGCGAAATCGTGCGGTTTTTTGCATATCCCAAAACCATTACTATTTCCGTTTCTAAGGACTTTCCGGAAATCCGGCGGTCAAAAGGGTATCGTTTGATTGGGCTTCCAGGGCAGGGCATCGCAACGGCACAAAGTGGTTTTGGGGATTTAAAACCCACTCGTGAATGGAAGGTATTCCGAGACACTGGTGGCGATGGGACATACTCGGCCTTAAAACCAACCGATGTTTTGGAAACGGGCAAAGGCTACTGGGCAATTGGCCGAGAAAATTGGCAAATTGCTTCGGTTCAGACGGCGAGTGTGGTACTTTCGCCGGATCGGACGTATTCGCTTGCACTTGTTTCGGGCTGGAACTTAATCACCAATCCGTTCGATATTCCAGTGCAGTGGGTAAAGGTAAAAGCCGCCAATGGCCTTACCAAAGACCTTTTGCGCTTTGAAAATGGTAGTTTCTTGCCCGATGATACCTTGCAGCCGTATAGCGGATATTACTTCTTGAATGACCAAAACCTCACCTCGCTTCGGATTCCATACCCACCAGCAGCAGAAACGGTCTTGCCTTTAGAACCAAATGGCATTAACCTATCGTTTTCATCGGAGGCCGGAGAGCGTGCCTTTTTGCAGATTCAAGAGGGGAATACGCCGGAAAACAAAGATGCACAGCCTTTGCCCACCTCTTCCTTTGTTTTATTTGAAGCAGCTATTGTACGCCCCAATCAGCCCAAAGTCTGGAGCGAAACCCGAAAAATTGCAGAAGGGGCATTTTTCCCCATAGAAGTTCGTGCTGCCGCAGGCACGATGCTTACCCTTCGGGCCACTTTTGGCAATGTGGGTGCGGTTTTGCGCAATCCCGCAACAGATGAACGCTGGACCTTAGCGACAAACCGCCCAATTCGGTTCCTTACGTCTAATGAAGTACAACGTCTTGAGTTATGGACGGGGAATACAAACTTTTTGGCAGAACAAGCCTTTTCGGAGACGCCAGCATCTTTTCGGGTTTTTGCGAACTTCCCCAATCCTTTTGAACACGAAACCCGTTTCGGTTTTACCCTGCCCACCCACTTGGCTGTTAGGGTAACGATCTCTAATGTACTGGGGCAAAAGATCCGTTTATTGGCGGAAAATGCCTACGAAGCAGGTTGGCACGAGGTATTCTGGGATGGGCGCGATGCCAATGGACATCGAATGCCCGGCGGCATCTATTTTGCGACCATAGAAGCGGGCGCGATGCGGAAAACCATCCAAATGACCAAATTATGAACCAGCATGTTATCGCCCGATAAACGCGCAATTCTCGCCGAGGCACTCCACTGCTTTATCGCCTCCCTTCGGCCATATATCGTCGAAAAGCTATCCTCCGTGCCCAATTCCACTTGGATTCGGCAGTACCGATCGGCACTTCCAGAACCACAACGGTCTCTTTTTGATGCGGAGGCGGAAAAGGCGGAATTGCCTGAAGAATTGATTGATTTTGGCCATTTAAAGAGTATTAGCCAACAGCATCGCCCCTTATTTCGTGAAGATGCCGGCCCCAAAGCGGCTAATTTTCCGGTTTGGTTCGAGGAAATTAACGATGTCCGGACGCTTTGGGCACACCATAGGCCCATAGAATTGGACGATGCCGACCATGCCTTCCGGTGTATGATCCGAATTGCCCACCTACTACACCTCGATGCCCACGAAAGCCTGATTCAGCTTCGGAGCGGTTTAGCCGCTTCTGCATCTCCCACAAACGAGGTTGCTCAACGTCCAACCGTCGAGATGATCTTAGAAATCTTAACGGCGGCATTGGAACAACATACCGAAAAAATCTCGTCCGAAATAATGGTGGTTCCCGATCATTTTGTGGTGGAACTGCACCCCAATGCCTTTACCGCACTAACGCCACTCTTTGAACGGATTCGTGAGGAGGCAAACAAAAGGCTGGATGATGCCGCATCGAATTTGGCAAAACCGAGTGGTCTAAAGTCGCGCATTTTGGGCTTTTTAGGGCGGGCAAATCGTCCGGCTGTCGAAAAAAGCTTAACTTGGCGGATTGAATTTGACGAGGCGGAAGATGCCGAAACCCAAGACTTTCTTTCGGTTGAGGCACGTTTTAGCCAGACCATGGCACATCAAACCGCAACCCACTTAACACGTCGGTTTACCGTTCGGTTACCCGATGGCCTGACCTCCGCAAAAGTCTTTAGCCGTCCCGATGCCTTGCCTCCAACCATCAGAAAGGCACCAGACGATTCCCCCTTTGCACGCCTAATTTCCCAAAACAACGAGGTATATGTGATGCAAAAGCCGGAAATTTGCATTGGCCGCTTGGACGAGGAGGAACCCCTTCGAAGTGAAGTGGATTTTCGGTTAAAAACAGGTGCCTCGGTTTCTCGATTGCACTGCAAAATTCGCTACCAAGAAGGGTATTTTTATATTTGTGACCTGAGTAAATTTGGCACAACACTCGAAGGCAGGCCCTTGCCGAAGTCCCAAACCGAGGATCTTCAGTGGGATGTTTTGCCGCAAAAAGCCCGTTTAGCCCTTGGAGGCGATACGGTCTTGCGCTTCGAGGCGCTCCGTTAGCCACAATTTTTTTCGTTGAATGCTTTTGGCGAATCTTGCATTTGAACAAGAAACTCCTTACTATTCATCTTCCTTTCATTTTTAACCCAGTATCCCCATATTTAGTATGCGCAAAAACATCATGCCTTTTTTGCTGTTGCTCTTTCCGTTTGTAGCACACGCACAATCCATCACTTCCACCTATACCATAACCTCTGGAAAAACCTGCAAAGCAATTCCTCAAGAGGACGAGCAAAGTGCGGTTTGGGTTTGTCCGGGCGCCGGAGGTATTAAAGTGGAATATGCCGAGGGAGACATTCGCCAGAACGCTACCTTGATTTTTCCCAATAAGCAACGGGCAGATTTGGGCTTATGGAGCATTAAATCCGGCTTCTCGTCTATCGGCGACAAAATGGAGTGGCGCACGAAAAAAGTGGGGGGCAAAAACACGCCCATCGCTTTTATTCTTCGTTACAAAGTGAGTGAAGATCCGGAAGATTCCTCAAAAATTACGTCCTACCTCATGGTGGGCAAGATTTCGGGGAGTGAGTCGTGTATCACGCACGTCGTAAAACCCCAGTCCAAACAAAACGAGAAGGCAAGAACATTCGCAGATAATGCCGCCAGTCAGCCGTGTTATAGTGGCGAATAAATCCATTGGTGTCACAGTAAGGGCGGATGTACATTCGCCCTTTTTTATGATAAAATGGTTTACAGATGAATACGTTCGATTTATTAATTGACTTTCATAAAGATGCCGACCGACAAGGCCCCGGCAGTCCTCAAGAAACACAAAAAGCCTTGTATTTATTGGGGATAAAAGACCGAAAAAACCTAAAGATTGTGGATATTGGTTGTGGTACTGGGGCGCAAACAATGGTGCTGGCCGAGGAACTGGATGGCCACATTACGGCAGTAGATTTGTCGCCCGTCTTTTTGGAAAAATTGCGTACAAAAGCCCAAGAAAAACATCTCCAAAACAAGATTCAACCCTTAGCCTGTGCGATGGATCGCTTGCCGTTTCATGAGGGGCAATTCGACCTCGTTTGGTCGGAAGGAGCCATTTACAATATGGGGTTTGAGCAAGGGATCCAGTACTTACGACCGTTTTTAAAGGAAGAAGGTTTTTTGGCTGTCTCAGAACTTTCGTGGTTTACGGAAACACGTCCCGATGAACTCACACAATTTTGGGAGGCTGCATATCCAGAAATCCAAACAATCTCGCGTAAAATCAAGGTCTTAGAAGAAAATGGATATACGCCTTTAGCACATTTTGTATTGCCCGAATATTGTTGGTTGGAAATGTATTATACGCCCATGTTGTCGCGGTTTGAGGCATTTGCAACAAAACACAACCACCAAGCCTTTGTAAAGCAGTTTATTGATTCGGAAAAAGAAGAGATTGCCCACTTCAACCAATACAAAGCGTATTATGGGTATGCTTTTTATCTGGCTTCCAAGCGGGTTTAATGTCGCGCTGTTATAAGCCTAACCGCAACAATGTAAGAGAATCCGGCCATAAGGATGGTAATAACATAAAGTTAGGCAAGTATAGCCGATGCTTGGCAAAAAAACTGTGTTTGCGCAAAAAGAGAAGACCGGAAGCCCTTCCTCCATCAAGAATTATCGAAGTTCAGTCCTTCGTCCGTAGTATTTTTGGCGTAAATTTTTCCTTGTTCACTCACCTTGTTCATTCTCATGCTCACCCTTGATCTTTCTAATATCGTTCCGTTTTTGCCATCGGAACAGGCGCTTTCAGACTTGAAACCCGCATTGGAGGCGGCACACGCGGCATTGCTCACCAAAACGGGTGCCGGAAACGACTTTCTGGGATGGCGGGACTTGCTCACCACGCCCAATTTGGCACTCATAGAAGAGGTCGCTACTTTGGCGAAGGAGATTCGCGAGCGGGCGGAGGTCTTGCTTTGTGTGGGCATTGGTGGCTCATACTTAGGGGCAAAAGCCGTTATCGAAGCTCTTTCGCCCTATTTTAATCGTTCAGGCCCGGAAATCCTCTTTGCCGGACACCATATGAGTGGGGCCTATTTGCGCGAGTTGTTGCAATCCTTAGATGGAAAATCGGTTTATGTGAACGTTATTTCCAAATCCGGTACAACCCTTGAACCCGCTTTGGCCTTCCGCTTTTTGTTGGATTGGATGGATGCGCGTTTCGAAGATGCCAACTCTCGTATTATTGCCACTACCGATCCAGCCTCTGGTGCATTAAACCAACTTCGTAACAACCGAGGCTTCCGCAAATTTGTCATTCCACCGGATGTTGGCGGACGCTTCTCCGTCCTTACGCCTGTTGGACTTTTGCCCATTGCCGCCGCAGGAATAGACATCCATGCGTTGTTCGAGGGCGCTCGTGCCGAGTGCGAACGCCTGACTGCGCCCGAAAATAATGCGGCACTACAATATGCCGCTGCCCGCTTCTTGTTGCATGAGGCAGGTTATAAAACCGATGTCCTTTCCGTTTTTGAGCCAAAACTTTATCCCATGGGTGCTTGGTGGCAACAGCTCTATGGCGAGAGTGAAGGCAAAAATGGAAAGGGACTTTTCCCTGTGGCCATGCAGTTTTCAACCGACCTACATTCCCTCGGGCAGTACATGCAAGACGGACAACGGGTGGTAGCCGAGACGTTTTTGATGGCCAAAGAAGATAAGGGCAATATTGCCGCACCGATGTTGGCAGGAGACCTCGATAAACTGAACTACCTCGTCGGGAAGCCCTATACCGAGATCAACCAAAAGGCATACGAGGGCACGCGGCAGGCACATACCGATGGCGGTGTACCCAATATGACCCTCTGGATGGATGCCATTACCCCACACACGCTCGGAGAATTAATTTATTTCTTTGAACACGGGGTAGCGATTGGTGGATATTTGTTGGGGATTAATCCATTTGATCAACCCGGCGTTGAGGCGTATAAAAAGGAGATGTTCCGCCTTTTGGGGAAACCTTAAAAGCCTGTAAATATAGCGTTTATACCTTATCCGCAGGGCATAATGCTTTGCGGATTTTTTATGGGATGGGGAGGAGGATGCGGAAAAGGGTTCCTTGACCTTGTTTACTTTCCACCTGAGCCGTTCCGCCATGTGCTTCCACGACTGACTTAACGATGGCAAGTCCCAATCCGGAAGATTGATGGGCTTGTTGTCGTGCAGGATCTCCTCGGTAGAAGCGGTCAAACACAAAAGGCAACTGCGCTGCCGAGATGCCCTCACCATAATCTTGAACAGAGAATACCATATTAAAGCCCTTGGTGTGGGCGGCAAGTTCGACCACTTGGTTTTCAGGGGAGTAGCGTAGTGCATTCCCGACCAAATTACCCAATACTTGTATCATTCGGTCTTCATCCACCAAAACGGTGGGTAATTGGTGGTTGGCTTTGAGATGTATTCGGATATTGCGGCGGCGGGCTTGTTCTTCAAAAGTGTATAGTATGCGCTCCAAAAGCTCGGTTGGCTTTTTAGGGACTTTATTCAAGGGCAACTCTCCGGCATCGGCCAAAGAAATCACCCGAAGATCTTCGAGGAGCCGCTGAAGGTGCTTTGCCTCGGAGTGCATGACCTCGAAGCGGGCTGGAGTCGGGGCCAAGTCGCCTTCTTTCAAGGCTTCGAGGTAGCCCGAAAGGACGGTGAGGGGCGTCCGGAGGTCGTGTGCAAGGTCGGCAGTCATCTGGTGTCGAAGTGCCCTTGCCTTTTCTAATTCGGTACTCATCCGGTTAAACGCCCGTGCCATTTCCCCAACCTCGTCATCGGAACGAATGGCCACTTGTGTGCCCAATTCTCCAGAAGAAAGTTGGCGGGTGGCTTGGGTTAATAAACGGAGCGGCTTGGTCATACGTCCAGCCAAAATAGCGCCTAAGATCCAAGCGATGATAACGCTCAAGCCTGTGGCATAGAGCAAGGCATTCCGAATACGGGCCAAATAATCTCGGTCTTCTGGTCTTAGGGGAAGGATACTGCCTGTTGGGAGGGCTGTCCCCACAAAGGTTCCCCGTACTAAAATAGGCTTTCCTGTTGCAAGCAAAGCCGCCGGAACCGTACTCCCTGCAGGGTATTTTGAGGTTGGAATCAGAACGACCCGCTTGGTGTCCACCAAAAAATAAGGTGGGTCGGGCGGTTTTGGATCCTTAGCTGGGGCTACATGGGGGTCTATCGGCCCAACGCCAAACTGCGCCGCTGCACCAATGCCGCGCCATCCTCCGGTAGATCGGTAAAAATCGGTGACATTGTTGATAAAGCGGTTCTGGATATCCACTTGTGTAAACTGTTCAAAGGCTTTTTCGGTCTCGCGCTGGGTAAAAAAGGCCACAAGAAGCGCCTCTATGATGCCCAAAAAAAGGAGCAATAGCAAAAACCGGAGGGTAATGGAGCCGAACCATTTCATGTTGTTTCAAATGCGTTGGCGATATGGTGCAGTTGTATGACATGATACGGATTTACGCCCCAAAACGAAAGCCGATGGTAATCCCCACAAAAAAAGGCCATCCCAAGAGACGGCCTTTGCAAGAATTTATATGGTGTTTAGAACTGATCCCCACCCGCTGAACCATCTTCATTCAGGTTCTTTTTTCGGTTTTTGGGGTTGCCTTGGCGGTCATTCGAGCCAATGTTCCACGTTACGCCCAACGTTACATTCCGGCTAATCATCCGACGATTAAAAGAGAAGGTGAAGTTCGGGTCGGTATTGTTCATCCCAAATCTACGTTGATCGAAGATGTCAGAACCTCGCAAACTAACCATGAGCGTATTGTTCAGGAAGTTTTTCCCGAACCCAACATCGGTATTTTGTTGGCTGAGCATGGTTCCTTGTGCGCTGGGTTGTGGGGCTTGGTAGTTCCATGAAACCTGCCCATTAACGCCATAGGGTAAGGTTAGGTTTGCATTTACGCGACCACTCCACGAGAAGCCACTATTGGTGTTTTGAGAAACGCCACTCACTTCTCGGCGATACCCGTTCACGCTTGTGGTGAGGTTAATCGCCTTGGATAAACGGTTGGTGGCGATAAACTCCAGCCCAAACGAATCGGCAGATTTTAAGTTTTCGAAGGTGGTAATGCTGGTGCCATTTTCGCCTAAGCGGTTGATGCCCGATACCAAGTTAGACGTATGGCGATAGAAGATGGTGGACGTAATGGAGCCTTTTTTGAGGTTGAGCATGTGCCCCAATTCCACCGCATCCACAAATTCTGGCTTCAAGAGGGGGTTCCCCATTCGGATGTTCACGGGATCGCTGTAATCTGGAAACGGGTTCATGGCCCAGCGGTTAGGACGGTTTTGGCGGCGGCTGTATCCCAAAGTCACTTCGTTCTTAGACGCTAAGGTTTGACGAATGTTCAGTGTTGGGAAGAAGTTGAAATAGTTTTGGTTAAAGGTCTGATCCGTCGTTTTTTGGTTGCCACTTTGGTATGTCTGTACCCCACGAATCCCAACTTGATAGGCAATTTTACCCAAAAGCCCTGTGTACATGACGTATGCAGCATGAATGTCCTCGTCTAAAACAAATTGATTGGTGCGAAGTGCATTGTTTTGCCATGTATTGTTGAGATAATCGGTGGCACGATAATCTTGATCGTTATGCCGTTGCGTAAATTTATAGCCCACTTCAAGTTTGCCTCCATTGCCAAGTGGACGGGTATAGTCGGTTTGGGCAGTAAATAAGTGATCATTAGAAAGGGTATTGTCGCGTTGTAAGGCTACATTCGTTTGTGGGATGTTGTTCACGACGTCATATTCGGAATATGTTTGTAATTCGTCTTGTTCGCCACGATTAAAGCTCAGGTTTGCAGTCAGCTCATGACCACCTCCAGCAAGGACTTTGCGGAAATCTAAGGCAGTTTCCCAGCCATTATTCTGGTTGTCGCTATCGGTATCTCGGTTATAGCGGTCGGTTTGTACCCGTTGTCCATCCAGAAACGTATAAGCCGTACCACTTTCGCCGCCGCCATCACGGAGGTTATACCCACCGGAGAGGCTCAACGAGGTGCGGTTATCAAGGAAATAATCAAAACCCGTGCGGAAGTTGCCATTGTCAAACTTGCGGAAGCCATTGCTCGCTTGGTCTATGATGGAAGCGGGTAAACCATTTGTGAGGTTGGTTCGTAGGGAAGAGCCTTGAAAACCCATTGCCATGCGGTTATACCCCAAATTGATAAAGGCATTGTACTTTGGAGCGCGGTAGTTTAGGGCAATATTGTTGGAAGTACGGAAGGTGTTTTCTTTGAATCCCGTTCCCACATTGCTCGAAATCGCGGCATTGTATCCGGCTTGGTTTGGGCGCTTTAAGACAATATTAATAATTCCGGCGGATGAATCGGAGTCGTATTTTGCAGATGGGTTGGTGATGATCTCGATACGGTCAATCTGAGAAGAGGGGGTTTGCTCAAGCAGCGTTGCAATTGGGAGGTTGGATGGCTTTCCGTCAATCAAGACTTGAATATTACCACTGCCACGCATAGATACATTATTGTCCATATCTACCTGTACCGATGGGATGTTCCTCATTACATCAATACCATTCCCACCTGTAGCCGTAAGGTCTTTCCCAATGTTATAGACCTTACGATCTGGCGAAATTTGGATCAAATCCCGTTCGGCAGTAATGGTCACTTCCTTGGTGTTGTTCACCTCCTCTAAAGCAATTTTGCCCATTTCTAATTCTGCTTTGTTTGGACTAAGGGCAAGGTCTGTTTTAAAGGCAACCTTATAGCCAATAAAACTCACTTTTAGCTTATACATGCCCATTGGAAGGTTTTCAAGGCTAAAACGTCCTTTGTCATCAGAGACCATACCGGCCACCACCGAGGTGTCAACGGGCGCATTGCGTATCCGGTCTTGTACTTCTTGTGGCATCGAGGCCAATCGGGCAGCAGAGGGTTTTGCTTTTTGAAGAACCACTGTTGCAAAAGGGATGGGTTGGTTGGAAGCGGCATCTACTACAGACCCACTTACTTTTCCTATTCGTGGTGCAGTATTGTTGCCTGTCTGCCCTTGCGCAAACGATAGGCCAGCACATACAAAAATTAGCAATAAAATGGAGAAGGTGCGTTTCATGATTCGTTATTTAGGTTTGGATTTAGGAACATGGACGGCGAACAGCGGTCTTAGGTTCATAAATGTTGTAAGATTTGAGACAAAGTGGCTGTTTGATGCGACCAAGCACACCATCAATGCGACTTAGGTAACGTAACAAGAAAATTGGATTCGTTAGACTAACACTCGATCCGGTGTTGCCACATGTTTTCTGGATTGGTATTAACCCCATGCTTCAGCGTGGGGTTTTGTGCAACGGATCCTGCCGTCGGCTTTAGCCCTGACTAAGCACAGCTCCAGCCCCGTAGGGGTGACATCTTCGTAGAAAACCATCATCAAACGAACAGCAAAGCCCCGTAGGGGTGGCATCTTCGTAGAAATCCGTTTCCGATGAACGGCATTCGCCTTTATCCATCTTTCAGGGCTGAAGCCCTCAGGTGCTTGCGTGCCGATCTCACCGCCCTAAAGGACGGCGTTAGTGTTCAGGGCTGAAGCCCTCAGGTGTTTGCGTGCCGATCTCACCGCCCTAAAGGGCGGCGTTAGTGTTTTGGGTTGCCTCTTCGCGCTCTTGCGTGACGTTGCGAGATGCCTTTTAACCCCATGCTTCAGCGTGGGGTTTTGTGCAACGGATCCTGCCGTCGGCTTTAGCCATGACTAAGCAC
>JAFLBZ010000038.1 GCA_017303715.1 Rhodothermia bacterium
TGCTGCCGGTGGCCGAGATGGTGAAGGTGAAAGTGTCGTCACTTGGATCACTGGAGGTACCATTGTCGTTACAGGTTGGGGTAACGGTGGGCGTATTGATGGCACAAACAGGAGCCGCAGCACAACTCCCCGGATCGCTCACTGATGCCGTTTGGGTGCAAGAAGAGGTCGTCGCATCGGTCAGGGTAAGGGTGTAGGTTGTGCCATTGCCCGCAGAACCATTTTGAAGACGGAAACTGGTGGCGCTGCTATAAGAACCGGACATTGGCGTGACAGTGCCACCATTGTTTACACTCACGTTGTAGGATGCTGCTACTCCCGTGCCTGAGGCTGTAACCGAAAACGTACGGTAATCATCGCTTGCATCGGCTGGAGTGCCATTGTTATTACAAGTTTTAAAAATGATGTCTTATGCAGTTCCTTTGAGAATTTTGTTCCAATACAAATAGGGCAATAAGTTCTTTTTTAACAACCACATAGAGAAGCGTTCCTTTGTTTGGTCAAAAGGAAAAGACGTCATTGGCTTGTTGTCGTAGTCAAACTCTGCCAGAACCAATTTGTGGTAGCCTGTAACCAATGGGCATGAACCATAGCCCGTGTAATGGCCACTTCCCTGCCTGTTTTGTATAGAAGACAAGAGGTTTTCTACCAAGACAGGGGCTTGTTTTCGGATTGCCGCACCTGTTTTTGCATTTGGGGTACTGGTTGCATCGCCAGCACCCCAAATATTCGCAAAACGATTGTGTTGCAAGGTGTGTTTGTTGATGTCCAGCCAGCCGAAAGCATTTTCGGGTACGGATAGCGGGCTATTCTTGATGAAATCCGGTGCGCTTTGTGGCGGCGTGGCGTGCATGATTTCGTAAGGAACACCCACTTGGACTATGCGTCCGTCGTGGCTTGTGTCCACCACAACGCACCCCATCCGTTCTAATTTCTGTTGGTGAGCATGGTGGTCAAAGACTTCTGTCTCAAAAACAGCAATTTTCTCGTCGCCTCGAACTTCCACAAGGTTGTGTCCGAAATGGGTTTCGATGTCATACCGCTTAACAACCTCGTTTAGGGTTTTGGCAAATTCTGGTACTGCAAAAATTACAGTTCCACCAGAATAAAAATGTACACTATCGTGTTTTAATAGGCCATTTTTGCGGAAATGATCAGCCGCCAAATACATGATTTTTTGAGGAGCACCGCCACATTTAATCGGTGTACTCGGTGCTGTAAAGAGGGCTTTCCCTTTACCTGTATAGCCTCGGATCAACTCCCACGTTTGGGGCGCCCACTCAAAGCGGTAATTACTGGACACTCCTTGTCGGTTCTCAATCGCAGACCGAAGCCCCTTAACCTTGTCCCAATTGAGCTGGATACCCGGACAAACGACCAAATGATCATAACTGATTTGATCCCCATCCGAGAGTGTTACAACGTTTTCTTCGGGCGTAAAACCAGTACAAGCGGCCTGAATCCATTTAACATACGAGGGCATTACGTCGGCTTGCGGACGTACTGTTTTTGCGACATCAAATGTCCCTCCTCCCACCAAAGTCCAAGCGGGTTGGTAATAGTGTTTTTCTGCCGGATCTACGATCGCAATGTCCAAACGCTTGTCTTTACGGTAAAGTTGTGATGCAATTGAGATACCGGCATTACCGCCGCCGATAATTAAAACCTGATGATGACGCATAGAAGTTTGGTTTAGGGGGTTAGGTTAATTACAGGTTAATACAGGATGTAAGTTGTTATTACAAGTGAAAAGATAGAAAATAAATTGTGTAAAAACAATATGCAAAACGCTTTTTTTGATTAAATTATGTTTTTAGGGCTTTTCCGCAAGTCCTTGTTTCTTTACCGCCTCAATCCCGCAGCCATGCAGTCTAACGCCCCCACACCTGATGCTTACATTGCATCTTTGCCCGAAGACCGGAAAGCCGTTATCCAGAAACTGAGAGAAGTTATTTCGGAGAATTTACCAGATGGCTTCCACGAAGAGATGAATTACGGTATGATTGGCTATGTTGTACCGAAAACACTTTATCCATCTGGATACCATTGCGATACAAAAATGCCGCTCCCATTCCTAAACATTGCCTCTCAAAAGCAGCATGTGGCGGTCTATCATATGGGCATATATGTGGATCCCGACTTGTTGACGTGGTTTAAAGGAGCCTATGCCGAGCGGGTTAAAACGAAATTAGATATGGGGAAAAGCTGTATTCGGTTTAAGAATCCGGCACATATCCCTTATGATCTAATTGGTGAATTGGCTTCTCGGATGACTCCGCAGACGTGGATTTCACTTTACGAGCAGTTTGTGAAGCGCTAAATCTTATCCTGCCGAAAGCGTTTTGCCTGCCCAAATACCCATCGCTGTGGCAATAAGACCGAGACTGAGCGAAGAAACAACATTGAGTAATGCCGTGCCATACTCCTCACGGTGTACAAGTTCTATTGTCTCAAGGCTAAATGTAGAAAAGGTGGTGTAAGCGCCCAAAAAACCTGTAACAAAAAAGAGTCTAAACCCCGTGGAAATCTCTGTTTTGGCAAAATGCGGAAGTATTAAGCCGATCAGGAAGCACCCCAAAAGATTCGCGATGGCCGTACCTAAAGGAAACGCGCCTCGCCAAAGGTTGGCGACACCAACTGCAGTTGCATAACGGAGTATTGCCCCGATTGCACCACCAAGGGCGATGTATAAAACAGGATAGGACATAATTCTTGTTTTGGATATGGGCAGAAGAAAATTAAATTACGACAATCCTATACCCTAAAACAACGCAAATGCCGAACCGAGACGCTATCAGTCGGAAGCATAAATTGGGGCAGCCACCCGGTGCTTTGCTCTATACTGGCGCACCCAGAGACGCTAAGGCCACGTTTTCCATGATTAGCTACAACGAGAAAACGCAAACGGCCCGTACCTACAACAATTTGGAACACTGCCTCGAAAGATTGACCCGTGACTCGGTACATTGGCTTAATATTGAGGGCTTACATGATACGGATTTGGTCGCTTTGATTGGGGAGCGCTTTGGGATTCACCCGCTTACGTTGGAAGATGTGCTCAATACGCAAACGCGCCCCAAATTTGAGGATTATGAAGGTTATTTGGTAGCCATCTTAAAAATGATCCGCTTTGATCCAACATCGCAGGAGGTGATAACGGAACAATTGGTCTTAATTCTCAAAGACCAAATGGTGATCACCTTTCAAGAAAAAGATGGGGAAGACGCCTTCGACCATGTACGGCATCGGATCAAATCGGTACGTGGACGGATTCATAAGTTGGGGGCCGATTACCTCTATTATGCCCTTATGGATGCGGTTGTGGACTATTATTTTGAGGTTTTAGAGCGCATCGGAGACATGGTCGAGACGTTGGAGGAGGCTTTAATTGAGGGGCCAAGTCCAGAGATGATGCGCCAACTCCACCACCTGAAACGCCAAATGATCTTGTTGCGAAAGTCTGTTTGGCCGCTGAGGGAATTGATTAATAACATCGAACGGTCGGATAATCCACAACTCACCGAGCATACACACCTCTATTTACGCGACCTTAGAGACCATATTGTCTTGGTTTTAGACACCGTAGAAACCTACCGTGACTTGCTTTCTGGCTTGATGGATCTCTACCTCTCCAGTGTCTCGAACCGCATGAACGAGGTGATGAAGGTACTCGCCATTATCTCGACAGTCTTTATTCCGGTTACGTTTTTGGCGGGGGTTTATGGGATGAATTTTGACATTATGCCAGAGCTACACGAGCCTTACGCCTACTACATTTTGTGGGCGGTCATGATTGTGCTTATGGTTTCTCAAGTAATTTATTTCAAGAAGCGAAAATGGCTTTAGATCATGCCTGTACATCCGATTTCGCCTTTTCCAAACGCAGAACGGTGATTTCCGGCCAAATGCCCACCCGTCCCGGAAAGCCTAAAAAGCCAAATCCACGGTTTACATATAGGTATTTGCCCGCTTCATGGTAGAGATCGGCCCAACGGCTATACCGGAATTTCACAGGGCTCCATCGGAAGCCGGGAACCTCTATCCCGAATTGCATCCCGTGGGTGTGCCCCGAAAGGGTCAGCGGGAAGTGTGTCTCATGTCTCAGTACCTTTTGTTCCCAATGGGTTGGATCGTGACTAAGCAAAATTTTGAAGGTGTCCTGCGGGAGGTTTTCCAATGCTTTTTGCAAATCACCATGTTGTGGGAAGGGCGGCAAACCCCAATTCTCTACACCCACAATGGCCAATTTTGCCCCCTTGGCCTCGATTACATGGTGTTCATTCCGCAACAACCGAAACCCAATTTGTTGATGATGCTGTACCAAGTCCGCTAAATTTTTTCGTTTTTCCTCCGCCGATGGCCACGCCACATAGTCGCCGTAGTCATGATTGCCCAGCACCGAGTATAAGCCATGTGGCGCTTTCATCTTGGCAAAAACAGACTGCCAAGCCACCATTTCCTCGGCTTTGTTGTTGACCATATCACCTGTAAAAAGAATGACATCACTGCCTTGTTCATTAATCAAGCGGACGCCTCGCTCCACCGCTGTGGGATCGTCGAAGCTCCCGACGTGCAAGTCCGATATTTGTGTGATGGTAAAGCCATTCAGTTCCTCCGGCAAATCTGGAAACGTCAAGGTCCGGCGGCGAACCGTAAAATTATACTTACCGATCGTAACACCATGTACAATTCCAGCAAATGGGATACTGGCCAAGCCTAATGCCAACATGCTCACAAAGCGGCGTCGGCCTTCCATCACGGGGGTTTCGGGGGCAACTTGCCCGAACTGCTTGAGTGCCCAAACCCCGCCACCGCGTACAAGACGATAGGCATCTTCGAGCAACAAAGGAATCATGAACACAATTTTAGGCGCATAGAGCAAGATGAGGCCAATCCCAATAAAGCGCATAAAATCGGGAGAGGGGCGACCTCCCGTCCAAAAAATGGCCGTAGAAACAAGCAATCCAACCCAGAAAACAAGGTGAGTAGCCCACCAAAGCACCAAGGCCGTTTTACGAAGTTGCGGTGCAAGGCCATCCGTGATGGTGCGTAATCCCCGATAAGCATAGAGGTCTAAGAGAACCAAAAGTCCTACAAATATCCCGACCCGTAAAATTGCTGGCATCTTGTTCTAACGTTGTGTTTTTGGTTTGAGATCCGCCTCTTACGCCATGAGGTGCAAAAAGATGCCCACTTTATCCAATTATACAGCACGCTTAACGCAAACATAACCTTAAGAGGGATGTAAGCATAGGCTCGTTGTACTTTGCTTTGGCGTCGCCCATTGGTGGTTTGAGTAAGTAGGGGTGGTTTGAGTAAGTAGGGGTGGTTTGAGTAAGTAGGGGTGGTTTGAGTAAGTAGGGGAAATGTGTCATGAGGCTTCCAACACCACCAAAACCTCAACCAGGGGCCTACACACAACATCTGACCATTGCGGCTATATCCAAACAATGATTTGCTCCCTGAAAGGCATCAAATTATGCCGCTACATGGCTCATTCCGGCCATAAAAGAAGTGGCTACAGTTTTTGACAAAGTAGGTGAAAATCCTTATCCTACGCACATAGGATTGGGTTTTGATTTGTCACACCTTATTTTGGTGCAAAGTACAAAATCACAACATCTCCAAAATATTTTAGGGTATTACAGCTCCAAAACGACTGAAAGGTAAACGTTTTTCATAAAAAAGCCCGCATAAAATATATTAGTCCTCTTGAGATCTGCAACCTATAACGGACAGTGGTTTGCCCCAATATTGTGGGACAGTTTTTGGGCATCCGTACAATCATTAACGCAAGGGGCATAGAATCACTAAAAATCATCCGCTTATGATTACGAAGGTTATTTTAAAAAACTTCAAACGAATAGATTCAGAGGAGTTTGAACTTTCTGACTTCGACTTATTGGTAGGCTCAAACAATAGTGGAAAAAGCACCTTGCTTCAGGCGATGGCGATTTGGCAGTATTGCGTTGACCAATTCAAAAGAACCAACAGAAAGGGCAGTACGGGTATTCAGATAGTGTTGCCCGATTTTACCGCGCTGCCCCTGCCCGAATTCAATCTGTTGTGGAAAGACAAAACCGAACGGAAAAATGTCAAGAAGGCAGAGGGCGGGCATAAGCCCGAATTAATCCTCATCGAGATTTCGGTATTTTGGCAGTCTGTCGAGGCAGAAAAATTGGTTGAAAAATACTTGACCGTACAGCTCAGGTATGCCTCCCCCTTGTCCATTTATGCCATACCAGAAGGTGGGTTTGAAAAATTTAAATTATTGAGTGAGCATAAGGATTTCCCACAAATCATATATGTTCCTCCATTTTCTGGTTTGGAGCCAGTGGAAAAATGGCTTGACGATGGAAATGTGAAACAAAATGTGGGAAAGGGGCAACCCGGCTCAGTTTTAAGAAACCTATTGTATAGGGTGGTGGACAGATTGGACGAAAACGGACACTTATTATCTCCAGAAAAAAATCCGAACTGGAAAGAGATAGAAAACAAAATTAATGAATGGTTTGGAGTGAAGTTGAATCCGCCAGTTTACCAAAAAGGACAAAGTACGCAGATTAGCATGACTTACAAGGTTGGGAAAAAGGCATTTGATATAATTTCGGCGGGTAGTGGTTTCCATCAAATACTTACACTGATGGCTTTTTTTTACGGATATAAAGGAATTACGACCATTCTCTTTGATGAGCCTGATGCACACCTTCATGTGAACCTTCAAAAGCAAATCCTCTCTTATTTCAAACAAAAGAAACAAATACAATTCTTGATTGCAACCCATTCAGAGGAATTTATACGAGGTGTTGAAGTCAATTCTATCGTGTCCATCTTGTCGGGGAACCCCAAGAGAATCCAATCCACTGAAGAGGTCGTTAGGGCGATGAGTGTGGTTGACAATATAGAAGTCATTAGGACCAACCAAAACCCTTATATACTGTATGTGGAAGGGGAAGATGACGAAAGAATCCTAACGGCATGGGCAGAAAACTTAAGCAAAATCGAAGTCCTCAAACAATTCTATGTCTATAAAATGGGGGGTACATCAAAAGAAGAAATGAAAAAGCGGCAGGAGGAGCATTTCAGGGCGCTTAGGCAAATAAACCCAGGCATCAAAAGACTTGTACTGTTTGACTATGACACGGACGTGTCTTTCCACCCCGATGAAAACAACCCTGTCATGAAGGAATGGAAAAGAAAGAACATTGAAAACTATCTTTTAGTGCCTGAAGCATGGAAGAAGGCGATTCTTGACGTGACTAACCAAAAAGAGTTTAACTTATTTAACCTCGGTTACAAAACTATCATCGAGGATTTTTTTGACGAGCAAAACCTTACCTTGCCCCCCAAATCAACTTGGGCAACAGTTAGGGCTAACATTTTCTCGGTAGTTGACGGCAAAAAAATCTTATTTGAAGAAAGCGACTCTTTATTTCAAAGGATTAAAAAAGTGGAAGACCTTAAGGTGAATAGGGAAAAAGTCGCCAGTAATATGAGTAAGGATATGATACATGAGGACGTGATACATTTTTTTAATTTACTTACTGACATAGTTTCATGAATGAGCCGCAATAGTATTGGGAATATAAGAGAATTTATTTTACCGGAGGGGTCGCAAACCCGTGGGATATGTCGTTGCTTCCGAGCGTTCAAAATCATTTGACGCCCCGGGCACCTTCATTGAAATTGATTTGGTAAACACCATTCGACCTAGAATTAAGAAATGGCGAGAAGATGGTTATCCCAATCTCGGCGTTACAGGAATGACCAAACGACTTTTGTAACATTGGCAAGACACCAAGAACGCAAAGACCGTAGGTTGTTCTTTTGCCAATTAGAAGCCATTGAAAGATTAATTTGGTTAACCGAAGCCCCCGAAGCGGACAAAACAGGCATTGAAATTCCAAGAGATGGTGGAATATTCAGTCGTTGGTGCAACAAAATGGCAACAGGTTCAGGCAAAAACCATTGTAATGCGTCTGTTCATTGCATGGAATGATTTGAACAAAGTGGTAAATGGAAAAGATACCCGTTTTTCAAAAAATGTTTTAATCGTTGCACCGGATTTAACGGTTCGCAATCGTCTTTCTCTTTCGGTTCTCAATCCTACAGACCCTGAAAATTATTATGAAGCGTTCAGTATTGCGCCTTCCGGTTTAATGGACTCTCTGCGACAGGGTAAAATAAGAATCATCAACTGGCATGGTTTGGTATGGCAGACAGAAGAAAAGATGAACAAAAAGATCAGTTAACAAACGTGGAGCAAAAAATGATGCCCTACTTCTTTCGGGTATTTTAGGAGAGCAGAAAAAGAAATCTTTTTGTACCTTTGGGTTTCACTTTTTACGCATAATCCCAAAAATAACACCATGAAATCTTGTCTTCGCTTCTGCATACTGGTTGTATTGGCCGGAAGTTCTTGGCTTTTGGCCCAAACGCCCGACGCCGAAATCATTACGTTTGATAAACTTTTTAGTGGATACTATGGTGGCGAGGGCTTTGGCCCTGTTCGTTGGTTGGAAAATGGCACCGCCTATACCACCTTAGAGCGCCCCGCCAATGGAAGTGCAGGACAAGACTTGGTACGATACGATACGGCCACTGGTGCGCGAAGCGTCCTGATTCCGGCCAGCACCTTTATCCCAAAAGGCACTGCAAATCCTTTAGAACTGGAAGAATACGAGTGGTCGCCGGATCGCAAACAACTCCTGATTTTCACCAATTCCGAGCGCGTTTGGCGCACCAATACACGTGGGGATTATTGGGTTTTGGAGGTGGCAACTGGGAAATTGTGGCAATTGGGCGGCAAGGCTCCCGCTTCTACACTCATGTTTGCCAAATTTTCGCCGGATGGAAGGCATGTGGCCTATGTGTGCCAGAACAACCTCTACGTAGAGACACTCGCAACCAAACGCATTGTGCAACTCACCCGTGATGGCTCCAGAACCACCATTAATGGAACCTTCGATTGGGTGTATGAGGAAGAATTTGGCTTGCAAGATGGCTTCCGATGGAGTCCGGACGGAAAAAACATCGCTTATTGGCAATTGGATGCAAAAGGGGTAAGGGATTTCCTGATGATCAACAATACAGATTCATTGTATTCCTATGTAATTCCAATTCAGTACCCCAAAGCTGGAACCACGAACTCGGCGGCTCGCGTTGGTGTAGTGGCTGCAACTGGTGGCCCGACTATCTGGATGAACGTACCGGGAGATCGTCGGAACAACTACATTGCGCGGATGGAGTGGGCGGGAAATGCCCAAGAATTGGTGATCCAACGCATGAACCGGAAACAAAATACCAACCAAGTCATGTTGTGTGAGGCCAAAACCGGACGCACGCGCACCGTCTTTACCGATGCCGACCCCAAGGCATGGGTAGATGTGGTGGATGATGTGATCTGGACGAACGACAGCCAAACGTTTACTTGGGTCAGTGAGCGAGACGGGTGGCGGAAACTGTACAAAATCCAACGGGATGGCAGCCGTGTAGAAGTCGTTACCAAGGGCGATTTTGATGTGGCGCGGGTACTGCAAATAGACCCTACGTCGGGATGGGTGTATTACATGGCCTCGCCGGAAAATCCCACACAACGTTACCTCTACCGCATCCGCTTAGACGGAACGGGCAACGAGCGGCTCACCCCGATGCAACAATCGGGCGTACACCAATACACGATTTCGCCCAATGGCCAATTTGCCTTACACACTTGGTCGTCTTTTGGCGTGCCGCCCGTCACCGAGATCATCCGCCTGCCCATACACGAAACCCTCCGTATTCCCGTACCCAATACCCGCATGAAAGCGCGCGTGGCCGAAATTCGCACTGCAAAGTCCGAGTTCTTTCGCATAGATGCCGGAAATGGGGTGCAGTTGGATGGTTGGATCATGAAACCCGCCGATTTTGATCCCGCCAAAAAATACCCAATCCTCTTCCACGTATATGGTGAGCCTGCCGGACAAACCGTCATGGATTCTTGGGGCGGACGGAACTTCCTATGGCACACCATGCTCACGCAAAAAGGCTATATCGTGGCCAGTTTGGACAATCGGGGCACGCCTTCTTTGCGTGGTCGGGATTGGCGAAAGGTGATTTACGGCAAAATTGGGGTTCTGGCGTCAGAGGAACAAGCTACGGCCTCGCAGAATATGGCCCGAAAATGGTCTTGGATAGACTCCACAAGAGTCGGGGTTTGGGGTTGGAGTGGCGGCGGCTCTATGACCCTTAACCTACTCTTCCGCTCGCCCGAATGGTACAAAATGGGCATGTCGGTAGCACCCGTCCCCGATCAACGGCTCTACGATACCATCTACCAAGAACGATATATGGATACCCCCCAAGACAATCCAGAAGGCTATCGGATTGGGTCGCCCCTCACATTTGCAGACCAACTCAAGGGGAACCTTTTGGTGGTGCATGGCACAGGGGACGACAACGTGCATTACCAAGGAACCGAGCGCTTGATCAATGCACTGATTGAGGCCAATAAACCATTTACCATGATGGCCTATCCCAATAGGGCACATGGCATTTATGAAGGAAAAAACACCAGCCGTCATTTGTATGAATTGCTCACCCGTTATTTGCTTACCAATTTAGCTGTAGGCGCACGATAGCCCCCCTTAACAAAATAAATGACCAATCTTACGCCCATGCAGAAATACCTCTTTTGCCTTCATAACAACAATGCCAATTCTTTGTGATGAACTGTGGGTGTAAGCCATACTTGCACCCACAAAAAAGTTAAACAATGAAAAAATAGGGGCTTTATACACGAGCTATAACGACGGAATTATTAAGATAGGGTATTTTCGTCATTAATTATTTGATTCAAATGTAAACTTGATTTTTTGTATTGATTCAAACCTCCCTTCTTTCTTGAAATAAAAATTATCTTCTTTATCTTTTGCCAATGGTAACAAATCAGAAACACCTATTTTACCTTCAGGTAATAATGGAAATTTTTGAATTATATAGTATTTAGGGACATCAGTGCCTTTTTGGTACAGCTCTATACCCAAATCTCTTGTTGTGTTATTTTGTATGAATGTGAAATGTGCTAAATCACCATTAGATAAATAAAACAATCCTTTACTTTCATTGAAATATTTAATAAACATCTTTTGACCATTTAACGAAATGGATTCATGGAAACTACCTAAAACAGCTTTATTACCCATATTAAATCTAATATTTTCATTTTGATACTTTAATCCATAAATGGTTTTTGTTTTTTGATAATCGGTATCTTTAATCTTATATGTCACAATACCCTTTTGTAAAATCCGAGGGCTTATACTAACTTTATCATCCAATATCGAAATATTGACTTTGTTACCAACGAGATCAAAATACCTTATATTTATATCTATACCATTATACCCAATATCATCTAAACTCCCTAAAGGTCTAAATGATTTTACTTCCTTCATCCAATCATTCTTCCCAGTAAAATAAATAAAACCACTATCATCAAATACATTTAAAAGATACCCATTATTGATTTTTTGCAAATGAGCACTATTGCCTCCCCATAAAACCTTAACTGAGTTAATCAAATTAAAAAATCCATCGTATATATTTACCTTACTATTATGTTTATCATACACTCCAATCTGATCGTCGTGCATACCAAAAATGGAAGTTATGTCAAAAAAATCTTTCGGAGATTCGCCTCTTTCTCCCAATTCTTTTATGAGATTCCCATTTACATCAAAAACCTTGACACTCATCGCCATAATATCTCCCACCCACAAATTACCTTTGTAATCGGCATATGCATCTGAAATCCTGCCTAACTCAGCATTCGGATTGTTTTCACTATTTTTGCCAATTTCAATTAAAACTGTTTTTTTAAGCGTTCTTAAATTGCTTTTGGAAGGCTGATGGTTACGATTGTCCTTACATGATATAAGAAAGGATGAGGTCGCTAAAAATAATAAAAATAAAAAGGTATAAATATAAACATTATTTTTGTTAGTATAGAGCATTTTAATATTGTTTTTTGTGGAGGTTAATACAAATTTTTGGAATTAATTCACTCTGCGTAACGTGAATAAACTGTTAGCTGTGGTTAGATTTTTAACTGCCGCAGTTTCCCCAAGTAACACAACTTAAATCGTATGTTTTTGAGCCATTAGGATGGTACGTAACACTCAACGTTTCTTTGCAATATTTCGCTTCGTTGCTTAACCCACCTTGACATTCTTCATTACTAGTACAGTTGTAACAATTTGGCGGAAGTGCATTTACGAAATCCACCACTGTTAAAAACATTACTAAAATAGAAAAACAGAATAAAGTTGTACGTTTCATACAAACTACCCCCAATAATTGATGATGATATAATTGATGTAGGTTTGAAATTCGATAATCTAACCTACATTAGGAATTTTCTTAGTACTAGTTTTTTTTCTTGATCCGAAATGGGTCGAGCTAAGAGGTCTTCGCTAAACAATAGTTTATCATTTCTATTGTCTATAATTAAGACTTTATCCTTCCCTGTAATATACTTAGGAACATTTATTGGGATGTTCTTTTCTTTTTTTTCCCGTAGTACAAATAGGAAAGGTATATCAAGCTTTATTAGGCGTATGAATTTTTCAGCATATTCTTTGTCTTGGTACAGAACAAGTCCTTTTATATCTATTCTGTCTTGAAACTCCTGACTATCAATTAATCTTTTCCATGTATAAATATCGTTCATACAATACGAACAAACAGGTGGATTAATTACAAATAAAATTGTCCTACTTTTATAACTTGAAATATACGATGAAATATCAACACTATCACTGTTATGAAAACGTTTTTTATTTTGTATATTTTCTGCTTTGTATTGGGAATCTGAACATCCTGAAAGAATAAAATATCCCGATATAAATAATAAAGAAAGAGTTTTCATTAGACTGTTTTTTATCTTGATAAGAATATATTTGATATATAGTGATTATAAAAAAAAACTTAATTAAATCAACACATAAACATTATCTTGATAAAATCTTTATAATCTTGATAGCAAATATCACCTTACACCGAGGTTGCGGCGGTATTGATGGCATTTGGGTACGAGAGAAGCCGCCGCAGAAGTTTCCATGTACATAGAAGGACTTAAAAGGACAGCTTATTTATATCGCTTGCACACCTCCAGAGGGTTTGGGGCAGAAAGGACTTTGTTTTTATGAGTTGGTGTAAAATTTGTTGGTAATAAAGAATATCTATTAATTATTAAATATATATAATTACTATACAAAATAGCTTTAAAGCATGTATGAGTAATAAGGTCTTGAAGTTTTCTAAAAATCCAACTCGATTTGAAACTTTTGTGTTCCCTAAGCCAACATTGTTTTCTACAACTCAATTCCGCTTTTAAGTTGGAAGTGGTTCCATGTTTTTTACCTCCTCAATCCTTAAACAAAACCCCATTTATGCAGACCACAACCGAGAAAGACCGATACAGCGGCCTATTTGGCTGGGTACATCGAATTAAAGACTGGGTAGAATCCCTTGCCACAAAACCCTATGGTGTACCTGCCTTGGCTTTGCTTGCCTTCACGGAGTCCATTTTTTTTCCTATCCCGCCGGATGTATTGTTGATGGCGCTTTGTGTTGGTTTGCCCAAACGATCGCTTTGGTTCGCTCTTGTCTGTACGATTGGTTCTGTTGTTGGTGGGGCATTCGGATATGGGATTGGGCATTTTTTGTGGTATGATGCTGCTGGCGGATTTAGTGGATTTGCACAGTTTTTCTTTACCCACATTCCCGGTTTCACAAACGAAGTTTTTAATCGTGCAGGTGAGTTATACCGCCAGTATGACTTTTGGGCGGTGATGGTTGCGGGGCTTACGCCTGTCCCATACAAAGTGGCGACGATTACGGCAGGTGTTTTTGAACTGAATTTTGTGGTCTTTATGCTGGCCTCGGTTGCGAGTCGGGCGTTGCGCTTTTTCTTGATTGGGGCTTTGTTTTACTTCTTTGGTCGCGCCATCAAAGCCTTTATTGACAAATATTTGGAAATTTTGAGCGTCCTATTTGTGGTCTTATTGGTGGGTGGCTTCTTGGTCATCCGCTGGTTGAGCTAAAACGTGAATAGGTCTATTCCGGAGAAGGGGCGGCCTATTAGAACCGCCTCTTTAATTCGTATGAGCCAATTTTCATCATTTCATACCGATCGTCTAAAAAATTTCATGCCAACAGCCTAAACACCTTTGTAGATTGTTGCAGTCCCTGCGTGCCATCCTTTCAACAGCAAACACGTTACGCACATGAGCGAAAAGAAAAACCTATTTGGAGCAAGACAACTATTTGATACTGGCTCCGGACAAGCCTACCTCTACCGTTTAGACAAATTGGAGCAGGATGGTCTTGGGCAAATTAGCCGCTTACCCTTCTCCATCAAAGTCCTCTTGGAGTCCGCGCTCCGGAATTGCGACGACTATGTCGTGCCAAAATCCGCGATCGAGCGTTTGGCCGCCTACGATCCAGCCAATCCCGTAGCCGAAGAAATCCCGTTCTTGCCCGCACGGGTCATATTACAAGACTTTACAGGCGTTCCTTGTGTGGTGGATCTTGCCGCCATGCGCTCCGCCATGCAACGATTGGGCGGAAATCCCGACGTGATTAACCCCCGCGTGCCCGTGGATTTGGTGATTGACCACTCGGTACAAGTGGATGAGTATGGCTCGGAAGCCGCAATGCTCATCAATAGTCAATTGGAATTTGAACGGAACCGCGAACGCTACGAGTTTTTGCGCTGGGGACAACAAGCCTTGGATAATTTTGGCGTAGTCCCGCCCGCACGCGGCATTGTACACCAGATCAACTTGGAGTACCTCGCAAAGGCCGTTTGGAAACGACCAGAAGAAAATGGCATTGATGTCATCTATCCAGATTCGCTTGTCGGAACCGATAGCCATACCACCATGATAAACGGTCTTGGGATTGTAGGTTGGGGCGTGGGTGGCATCGAAGCCGAAGCCGTTATGCTTGGACAACCGATCTACATGCTCATTCCACAAGTGATTGGCTTTAAACTCGAAGGTAAACTCCGGGAAGGCGTTACCCCAACCGACCTCACGCTGACGATCACCCAAATGCTCCGCAAAAAGGGTGTTGTGGATAAATTTGTAGAATTTTATGGCCCCGGTATCTCCAGTATCGGCTTGGCAGACCGTGCAATGATTGCCAATATGGCTCCCGAATATGGTGCGACCATTGGTTTCTTCCCGATTGATGATGAGGCGCTTAGCTACCTACGCCGGACAGGCCGCGATGAGGCTTTGGTGACAATGGTGGAACGTTATAACAAAGAGCAAGGACTTTTCCGCACGGACGATACCCCAGACCCCGTCTTTACCGACACCTTGTCGTTGAATTTGGATGACGTAGTACCAAGTGTGGCTGGCCCCAAACGTCCGCAGGATCGGATTTTTGTACCCGAAGTAGGGAAAGCATTCCAAGCCGCCCTTACCGCTCCAATTGGCCCCGCCGGATTTGGAACAGCCGCCGAGAAAAGTGCCGCCACCTCTACCTATGACGATGGAAAGCAACAGCTTACCATGAAACATGGTGACGTGGTCATTGCGGCCATTACCTCTTGTACCAATACCTCGAACCCCTTTGTTTTGATGGGTGCGGGCCTGATTGCCAAAAAAGCCGTTGAACGTGGCCTTAAGGTGAAGCCCTACGTCAAAACCTCGCTCGCACCGGGGAGCCGTGTGGTTACAGAATACCTCCGAGAAGCCGGCCTGCTGCCTTATCTGAACCAAATCGGGTTTAATGTCGTGGGATACGGTTGTACCACTTGTATCGGGAACTCCGGACCACTGCGCGAACCCGTCAATAAAGCCATTACTGATGGCGACTTGGTGGTAGCTGGCGTACTTTCTGGTAACCGCAACTTCGAGGGGCGCGTTCATCCGCTCGTAAAAGCCAATTACCTCGCCTCACCCATGCTGGTGGTTTCCTATGCCCTCGCCGGAACGGTGGACTTGGATTTGATGAACGATCCCATTGGCGCAAATGACTTAGGCGAAACTATTTACCTCAAAGACCTCTGGCCAACTGCCGCCGAAGTGAATGAATTGGTGGAAAAATATGTGACGGCTTCCATGTTTCTCAAAGAATACAATGGTGTGGAAACCTCGAACGAAGATTGGAATGCTATTCCGGTGGCAGAGGGCGCACTTTATGAATGGAATGACGCCTCTACCTACGTTCAAGAACCGCCCTTCTTCACCACGCTCACCCGCGATGTCTCGGCCATTCAGTCTATTCATGGTGCAAAAGTGTTGCTAAAATTAGGCGACTCTGTGACCACCGACCACATCTCGCCCGCAGGTTCCTTCAAAAAGGACACCCCGGCTGGTACATATCTGTTGGCCAACGGTATCGAGCCGAAAGATTTTAACAGCTATGGATCGCGGCGGGGCGCACACGAAGTGATGATGCGCGGAACTTTTGCCAATATCCGGATCCGGAACCAAGTGGCACCGGGAACCGAAGGTGGATGGACGACCTACTTCCCTACAGGTGACGTAACAAGCGTGTATGATGCCTCCATGAAGTACCAAGATGCCGGAACACCTTTGGTGGTATTAGGCGGGAAAGATTATGGGATGGGATCATCGCGCGACTGGGCCGCCAAAGGAACCATGCTTTTGGGCGTAAAAGCTGTGATTGCCGAAAGTTTTGAACGGATTCACCGCTCCAACCTCGTTGGGATGGGCGTGTTGCCGTTGGTCTATAAAGCCGGAGAAAGCGCTGAGACATTGGGCTTGGACGGAACGGAAACCTTTGACATTCCTGTTACCGATGACGTTACACCGCGCCAAGAGATCACCGTTACCGCTACCAAAGCCGACGGAATGCAGGTGCAATTCCAAGCCATTTGCCGCTTAGATACCCCCATTGATGTGGATTATTACCGCAACGGCGGCATCCTGAACTACGTACTCCGCGAGTTCCTGAACCAAGCTTCGGTTGCGGCATAAGTTCGATGGAGCTCAATGTACATTTATGAAAAGAGGCTACTTCCACATCGGGAGTAGCCTCTTCTTTTATGAGAAAGATTGGATTTTATAAACGATCAGCTTCCAATTCAGGTTCAAGTTGAGGCGCACGGTCTAAAATCTCCAAAAAATCGGCTTGAGAAATGTTTTCCGCTTTTTCTTCCCAATAACTTTGAAACCAGTGATATAATTGATCTTGTAACACCGTTTCAACTGTTTGCGATTGCTTTTTTACGACTTTTTGTGCTTTTTCGTAAAGAGCATCTGGAATTTCAAAAGTAATTGTCATTTGTTTGATGGACTAAAATAAAAATTTGGGGGTGCTTCTATAAGAGACAACCCCTTTTTTTATGAGCAATGGAAATTTTATCCAAACGTGCGTTATCGGTTATTGTTTTTTGGGTTGCAGGTCTGTCGCCTTAATGGCATACGTCCAGCGGGTTTTACCGTCACCGTCTATGGCTTTCAGGGTCAAGGTACGGTCTGTACGTGGGCCAGAAAAGGCTAATAATCCAAAGTTATTTTCTTTAAGCAATGTATTTTCAACAACTTGTGTATCCAACTCTTTGGCAACAGGCTGCGAAATTCCGGCGGTAATGGAGGAAGAGGTAAAGTCGTATAAAGTATAAAGGCCGGCAAGTTCTTTCTTACGCAAGACCGTATGATGGCGATCTCCGGTTAAGAACAAGAGTCCACTTATTTTCCGGCGTACCAATTCGTCTAAGAAGGTGCGCCGCTCCATGCCATAGGTGGCAAAATTCTCAAAAATCGCAGCATCGTTCAGTATTTGCCCACCACTCATTACAATTTTGAACGTGGCATTGCTACTGGAGAGCGCATCGAGCAACCAATCTAACTGCGCCTTGCCAAACATGGTTTTACTCGTACTGTCTGGGTGGCGATTGGGGCTCCGGTAATATCGGTTATCCAAGAGGAAAAAGTCGGCATCACCCCATGAAAATTGCTGAAAAACCCCCGGCGTTGCACGAAGTCCATAGGCAGGATTGATCCAATATTGCTTAAAGAGGTCTAAGGCAGTGTCTTTTAAGATGTAGCTCCGGTCTGCATCGTTTGGGCCGTAATCGTGGTCATCCCAAGTGGCATAGTGGTGGATGTTACCGAGAATGGGCTGGATTTCTTCTTGTTGCCGCCATGCGTTGTAGCGGTAGGCCATCATTTTGGGGCTGTCCCAGTCCACTTCACGAAAATACACATTGTCTCCTCCCCAAAGCATCAAGTCTGGTTGGGCTTGTGCAATGGCCTTATAAATCTTTTTATCACCCCCATAAGCACGTCCGGGGCGGTCATATGGGGGGTCATTGGTGTAGTCACAGGAGCCAAAGGCCACCGAAAATGCGGGCGGATCGGTTCGCCACTGCCAGAGAGGATTGGTTTTGAAGGTGAGGGTCATCGGGCGCGGAACGACTTTGCCATCCACCAAAACTTCGTAGGTATAGGTGGTTCCGGGTTCCAAGTAGGATGCAAAGAGATGGGCAATAAATTCTTTCTCGGCTTGGGTTTTTACTGCGGGGGTGTTTTTTTTAGCCGTGGGTTGGTTTTGAGGCCAATACCGTACCTGAACCGTAGCTGCTTGTTTGGTTTGTACCCAAATGGCTACTTCCCGCATGGCGCTATATCCGAGCATCGGGCCTGCGGCAATGGGCTGCGTGGCGGTAGTTGGTGTGACCTTGGCGCGGGTTAGGGGTTGTGCATTCAGAAAGAGTGGGAGCAAAAGCACGCCAAGCCAAAAGCCCGTGTTCGAGATGAATGATTCTTTTTTCATGTGTATTTAAGGTTAAACGATGTCGTTAATTGGTATTGGTGGGGTAGGCTCACAATCTAACACACCTTGCGCCATATCCCAAAATAATCTTACCTTCGAAAAAGGCCATGTATCCGTTGTGTCTTTTTAGACCATTCATTTTTTTAGACCATTCATTGTAGTACCCAAATCACGATTGTACCAAACCACTTACGCAATGTAGCTTATAAGATTTAATCATTAGAGTTATTAAAGGAATTCGGTTCTGAAATTTGTGGTTAGATTGTAAATACGTTCGCTTCGGCTAAGCTCGGAAAGCTCATAGAAAGATGCCGCCCAGTTGAGGCTGGGTGCTGCGTTGTGGAATGGTTTTCTATTAAAATGCCATACGATGGGGCTATGTGTGGTATCTTCATCTTGGTAGCTTGATCGTCCCATAGCTTGATTAACCCATAATGCACATTGGAGGTACAAAAGAAGGCCATTGGTTATAGGGGCGGGTTCGCAGTAACCTTTTGAGGCGCTCTTGGCCCACAAACCCCAATTTGTGCCCGTCAATCGTCGAATTATCCCAAAGTTTTCTCACAATTCGCAACCCTTTCGCACAACTAAGGCAAAAAGGTGGGCTATTTTATAGGGCTTAATTCGTTTGTGCCCACAGAAGCAAAAATGTTATGTATAATTTTAATGAAGCCAGTGCTTACCCCCATCCGGAGGAGTTTAAGGTCATGCGACCAGAATATACCGAGTTGGAAGATGAAGGACTTTGGCTCGCGGTCATTAACATCAGTCCGTTCCGTGTTTCGGGCCGGAGTTTAACAAAAGCCGGATCTCGACGTGCGGCACTCTACGAAGCTGAAAAAACGTATCGTTCATATCATCCCTCATACGCTGTGCAAAATCCATACCCCGAAGAGTTTGTTGATACCGAGGGCAAGCCTTGGAAACGACTCCCCGCTAATTTACGCCAGAAATATCAGGCAGATTACGAGTTTACCCTCGAAGACGGTGATACCGACTATGCGAGCATCGAAGATATGCTTGCCTGGGACGTCCGGTATCAGGAAGAAGACCAGAATAGCAACGACGATTAGGCTGCGGTTCTGAACATCACTTCCGATCCGTTTTTCTTCTGTTTGTCATTCACCCCTACCGCATTATGGAAGGAATTCAACGAATTGGTGTTTATACCAGTGGTGGCGATGCCCCTGGTATGAATGCTTGTGTACGTGCAGTAGTCCGTACAGCCTATGCCCACGACATCGAAGTGGTTGGGATTCGTCGTGGTTACGAAGGTATGATAGATTCAGACTTCGTTGAAATGACACCACGTTCGGTCTCTAATATCCTGCAAAAAGGCGGAACCGTCCTTAAAAGCGCACGTTCGGATCGTTTCCGGACGCCCGAAGGCCGTGCCGTTGCTGCTGAAAACCTTACTGAGATGGGCATCAATGCACTTGTGGCCATTGGTGGGGATGGCTCCATGCGTGGCGCTACCTTGCTTAATCAAGAACATGGCATTTCCGTAGTCGGTTGCCCCGGAACCATAGACAATGATCTTTATGGGACGGATGAAACCATCGGATATGATACGGCCATGAATACGGCCATCGAAAACATTGACCGGATCCGAGATACCGCAGATGCCCACAATCGTTTGTTTTTGATCGAAGTAATGGGCCGCGATGCGGGATTTATCGCCCTAAATTGTGGTATTGGGGGGGGGGCGGAATTGGTGCTCATTCCGGAAAACCAAAGCGATCTCAAGGAAGTCAAAAAACAAATCTTCGGCTTGATGTCTTCTCATGCGCGGTCTTCCATTGTGGTCGTCGCAGAAGGCGATCAGTTGGGAGGCGCCCAACGAATTGCAGACGCCTTGAAGAATGATCCCAAATTCGACTTTATAGACCTGCGCGTTTGTATTCTGGGACATACGCAGCGCGGCGGATCGCCCACCGCACGAGATCGGGTATTGGCCAGCCGATTTGGTGTGGCCGCCGTCGAAGCCCTCATCGAAGGTCATACCAATGTAATGGTGGGACTTATTGGGGGAGAAATCAAAATGACACCGATGAAAAACGTATGGAGTCGCTCCAAATCCATTGATTACGAACTGATCAACCTCACCAAAATGTTGAGTTGACCCGTTAGGCAGTCCCAAAATGAGGCTGCCTTTTTTGGTACTGTACAAAACCCTTTGCGCTTGCTTTCCGCTTTAAAAACTTTATTCCTGCATCCAATGCCCGGCGGCCTCAAAGGTCGGGCAGAGTTGCTCTATTGGCTGTTTCAGGAAAAACGGCAAGGTGGTTTAGGAAACCAGCACTATGCGTATTTTTTTACCACACATTTTGGACTTTCCCGCCAAGACTATGTCAATAAGCGCGTGTTGGACATCGGATGTGGGCCTCGTGGCTCTTTGGAGTGGGCCAATGAAGCCCGTGAGCGGGTTGGCTTAGACCCACTCGCCGAGGCATACCGCCTTTTGGGCGTGGATAAACACCAGATGCAGTATGTGGCCACAGGTGCTGAACAGATCCCCTTCCCCGATCAGTATTTCGACATCATCTCTTCGTTTAATTCCTTAGACCATGTAGCCGACCTCCCTGCCGCCATCGCCGAGATCAAACGGGTCTTAGCCCCAAATGGCTTCTTCTTGCTCATTACCGATGTAGGACATAAACCCACCATCACCGAGCCTTGGGCTTTTGGTTTTGAAATCGAGAATGCCTTTAGGCCCGATTTTACGCCGATTCGCGTGCAAAAATTTGAAAAAAGCCAAACGGCGGCTATCTACGCAAGCATCCGCAACGCAATTCCATACGACGAAAACAATCTTAGTCCGCGCTATGGCGTTCTATCGGTGCTATTCCGCAAGTGATTTGGCGAACTTTCCGAACGGCTTGACGTTCCATCGTTGACATTCCGTTCTAATAAACGTGCAGAACGGCCTGCTCCGCCGTATTTACCGTGCATCAATCTCAAAGCCTTTAACGCAGCATATGGTGATGAAAAAATCTGTTGTTCGATCTCTATGGATTGGTTTGTGTCTTATCGGATTTTTTGACGCAACGATGGCGCAAACGTATGCCATCCGAGTTGCTAAATTAAAATATGACGGCGGAGGAGATTGGTACGGCAACGAGACTTCCCTTCCTTTGTTGCTACGCTTTGTCCGCGAGCAAACTCTTTTGGATGTCGCGCCAAAAGAAGACGTTGTGGACTTGGACAGCGACAAAATCTTTTTATACCCTTATGTGTATGCCACCGGACATGGCAATATTTCTTTTTCCGCACGACAAGTGGAGCGATTACGTCGTTATTTAGAAAATGGTGGTTTTTTCCATGCCGATGACAATTATGGCATGATGCAGCACATCAAACGCGAGATGAAAAAGGTTTTTCCAGATCAAGATTGGGTGGAATTGCCCCATTCTCACCCCATTTTCAAAACCCAGTACACCTTTGGAGCGGGTCTTCCTAAAATTCACGAACACGACGGAAAGCCACCTCAAGCCTTTGGCCTCTTTCATGATGGGCGTTTGGTCTTTCTTTTTACCTATGAAAGTGATTTAGGAGATGGTTGGGAGGCACCAGAAGTCCATAACGACCCGCCCGAAAAACGTTTGGCCGCTTTACAAATGGGGGCAAATATCCTTGCCTATATCTTAACACACTAGGCACTACTTTTTCGCTTTTGTCATTCTTTTTGGATACGGATTTCTACGATGATACCACCCCTACGGGGCTGGGTTGAGATTGGTCATGGCTAAAGCCGAAAGTGGTGACCGTTGCAGAAAACCCCACGCTGAAGCATGGGGTTAATGTGATGCCGGAGAGCATATGGCAACGTCGCTCGTCTGAATGGAGATGTAAAGCAAGCAAAAACAAAGCCCAATGCTACATTAAACCGTCCTTCAGGGCGGAGATATGAACAACCAAAAGCAATAGCTTGCCAGAGACGAGAAGTAAAGCGATTAACTCCGTCCTTTAGGGGGAAGGCATCAAGCAAGAACTTACGCATAATGCGATATTAACTCCGTCCTTTAGGGCGGAGTAGTAGGCTCCGGAATAGCATTGGGCTTTAGCCCTGAACGATCATCTAGCGTGAATGCCGTGCGTTGGGAACGGATTTCTACGATGATACCACCCCGATGGGGCTGCGTCGTGCGTTTGTAAGGACGGATAAGCCATTGGCTCTATCCCCGAACGACTACACCGCGTAAGTGAGAAAACTGGCTTTCGACAGGCACAAGCACCGTTCGTGGACTTCTGGCTACGCTAAGTCACCGATCGAATTGTATGGAGCAAGAGAAAACGTGCGGTGGATTTTTAAGTCGTATGCTAAAAAACGACTTTCCCCCGCCATTAGGGATGACGAGGGAAGCCGTGCAAGCAATGAGTTGGAAAAAAAGTTTACTCCCAATAGGGAGGGTCTTTCTACAAAATGACGTACTTTTTGGTTCCATGAATACGTCCAAAGTACCCATCTTTCAGAGAAACGGGGTTAAAAATCAAATACTTTGCCCGGGGCATTGTTGTCGGGTGGTGTTTCCTCTTGCTGCAAGGCATCTTCCTGTTGTTCCAGCATACTTCCGCGCTCGTAGGTTACCACAAAACGATCGCCCCGCCAATTCAGGGTAAACCGTTTTTTTTGTCGAAAACTACGCCGTACCCCATCCGTCACATTATCCCCCGAAAAAGCCAAATCAAACAAGACTTTATAGCGGTTCAGTCCGGTAGAAGCTTCCACTTCTATTGGCGAAGCCACCTCATAGGAGGCATTGATATATTGGTTAAGTTCATCGGCCAATATCGTTTTAATGTCCTCCCGTTTTAGTGTGCCTTTGCCCAGATAGTCCACCGTATCATCATATAAATTATAGATTTGGGAAGAATCCCCACTATTCAAGACATCCGTATATTGTTCCGCAAAGGTGCGTGCTCGTTGTGTCATGGTATTCAGCCCTTGGCGTGCTTTCCTCAGCCGCTCGGCCACTTCGGGAGAGTCCGGAATGGTTTGTTGCGCCTTTTCATAAGACTCAATCGCCTTGGCAAACCAAGCTTCACCGCTTTGGTCATCGCCCTCACTAAGGGCAGTTTGATAGGTACTCAACATCTTGATGCGTTCTCTAACATAGGGCGTATCTTGTTTTTCGAGTGCTGCTTCAAAACTCCTAAGCGCATTTGCATAGTTTTTATTCGCTAAATACGTATCACCCTCTTTTTTATATTCCTCGTAGAGTTTTTCCGGCGTAGCCACAATATTTGGCAAAACGTATTCATAGGCCACATAGCCCATTCCGCCAAACACCAGAATCATCAATACCGGAATCCACCAACGGAAACCTTTCGACTCTGGCTCGATCACTGTAGCCCGTTTTGGCGTTGGCGTACCTACTGGCGTTACGGGGCGAGTGGCCCCAACCGGTGTTGTAACAGGCCGGGTTGCGCCGATGGGTTGCGAAGTGGGGGGCGTAATTGGTCGAGTGATGTTTGGATCATACATCCCCGAAAACGAGTTTGCTTCAACGGATTTTGTGACTTGGGGTGCGCCAGCAAGATTGGCTTGCCCAGCGGGTACAATAGGCTCGCCCAGCAAAGCATCTTGAAAAAGAGCCGCATCTTGGAAGCGGTCTCTTGGATGAATGGCCATCCCGCGTGTGAGAATCGCCGCAAAACGTTCGGACAGGCCAAAAGCGCGTGGCGGCTGCAATTCGTCTTGCATCATCCGGTCAGTGGCGGGAGGTGGTTGCGTACCCGTACACGCATGGTACATGGTAGCTGCTGCACCGTAAACATCCGTCCACGGCCCCAAATCGCCCTTACTTTGATATTGCTCATAAGGTGCATATCCGGGCGTAACAATCATCGAAATGCTTTTGCTACGCTCGCCAATAGCAAAACGCGCCGCACCAAAGTCCAATAGAATGGGCCGGACGTTGCCCGTATCCAATTTGGCCAAATAGATGTTTGCAGGCTTGATGTCTCGGTGCAAGATGCCTTTTCGGTGTGCCTCCCTTAGTCCATCGAGGAGCGGGATAAACAAATTGGTGACCAACTCTTCCGGCAAGCGCCCGCCACGTACCGCCATGAACTCCTCCAAGGTATGCCCTTCGTAGTAATCCATGATAAAATAGGCCGTTCCATTGGCCTCGAAAAAATCCCGTACCCGCACGATGTTATAGTGCCCCAACTGCGCCAACGTCCGAGCCTCATTCAAAAATCGGTCTAATCCAAAGCGAAATTCCTCCGGTCGGTTTGGATGGAGCATGTGCTGATCTGGGTCTCGAACGGCCATACCAGCGGGTAAAAACTCCTTAATCGCAACGGGAATGTGCAACACCTCGTCCCAAGCCAAGTACGTGATGCTAAAGCCACCCACTCCCAAAACCATCCCGACAGTGTATTTCCCGTTCAGGAGGGTTGCGAGCGGCAAAGCTGCGGGATAGCGGCTGGAGGATTCTTGTAAAACGTGCTGTTTTTCCATAACAGGCCCTTATTTAAGTGCAAGGCGTATCGTGTGGTCGTTAAAATAGGTCTAAATTCTTGTTCATGAACGAGCAAGCACCGCTGAAAGTTGCGGAGGAGACCGCTTCCTAATAAACTACGCTGTATTCAGCGTGCAATCTATGGGGTTTCCCCAAAGAATGTCTGCGGGCTTTTATGATAACGCCTGCTAAATTTAACGCATGGTGTCAAAAAACCCTTTTCTTTGTGTTGAAAATTTAGTACCTTTATTCTTAACACTGTTAATTTACTACAAAAGTTATTATGGCACGCAAATTTGACAACATCCAAGACGTGGTCGCCTCCATGCCCAAGAGTTTTCGGGCAGACAAAGCCGAAGGCATCGAAGCGGTTATCCAAATTCATTACACGGGTGACGGCGGTGGCGACTGGTGGTTAGACATCAAAGACCAGACGGTAAGCGTAAACGATGGCACGCACGAATCGCCCGCCCTGACGATGACCTGCGCCTCGGAAGACTGGCTAAAATTGGTAAACAAAGAAGCCAATCCAATGGCCATGATTATGCAGCGCAAACTCCAATTTTCCGGCTCTATGCCCATGGCCATGAAGTTTGCGGCAATGTTTGGACTGGCTTAAAGCCACCACATAAAGAAGCCGAACGCCCTTTTTCCGTATTGGAATGAGGGCTTTTTTTGTTTAGTCAAGCGACACCTCCTCCCAAATCGCGTGAACAATCGCCGGAAAAGGAACATCGCAAAGCCGAAGGCGTTTTTTTGTGCTTAAAAAATGCGTAAGTTGCAAAGTTTTTTTGTGCCCCTCATAGTGGCTACGTGGCTGTTTTCTATACCCTATTGATATGCTCCGGCTTTTATCCCGCTCTAAGAACCGTCTAACATCCGCTCAAGGCGATGCTCTCCCTGCGCCTGCACAAATTTCTGCTCTGGAAGGCGGGCCAGAGATGGGATTTTTGGATCATTTAGAAGAACTTCGTTGGCACGTTATCAAAGGTGGGGCTGGGATACTGGTGGGCATGATCGTTTGCGGCATCTTCTCGGAGTTTGTGATGCACCAGTTGCTACTTGGTCCGGCGCGGTCAGATTTCTTTGTGTACCAGTGGTTGGGGCTAAATATTCCACCGATAGACCTCCAGAACCGTACCATCACAGGCCAGTTTTTTGCGTATTGGGGCACCATTTTTATTGCCGGTTTAACCTTGGGATTACCGGTGGTTATTTATCAGTTTTGGCGCTTTATCGAGCCGGGGCTTTACCCGCATGAAAAGTCGGGGATGCGGTTTGTGGCTTGGTTTGTTACCTTTTTCTTCATCTTGGGCGTAGCATTTGGGTATAGTGTTTTGATGCCGATGTCCCTCCAGTTCTTTGCCCGTTTCTCCATCTCCGAGACCATCACCAACCAGTTTGACATTTCGGCTTATTTTGACATGCTTTTTGCTTCCATTATGGGAACGGGGCTGCTCTTTGAGCTTCCGGTGGTGGTTTATGCCCTTTCTAAACTCCGGATTGTAACACCCGACCTGCTGAGGCGGCAACGACGGATGGCGTTGGTGGTTATTTTGATTTTGGCGGCCTTGATTACGCCCTCTACCGATATGATTTCGCAAATCATTGTGGCCATTCCGCTGATGTTGCTCTACGAATTGTCCATCCAGATTTCAGCCTATGTCAACAAGAAAGAGGAAGAGGCTACCCGAAAAGCACTCGCCTAACTTTTTTGTTGCCCAAGCATGGTTCAGGCAAGGTATTTGTTACATTTATCTTCCGAACAACGTCTGTATAGCATCTGTAACTTAACTTCTTCTATGCTCATGAAATACCTGCGTGTCTGGCTGGTGGTGATTCCCACTGGTGCATTGCTGTTTTTTGGCTTCCGAAATGATGACTTATTTTTCCAACTCAAGAAAAATTTCACCATCTTTGGGAAGATTTACGAAGAGTTGGCAACAGGTTATGTTGACCCCGTGGATCCAGAAAAGCTCCTCCGCAAAGGCGTTAATGAGATGATGCGTTCGTTAGACCCCTATACGGTCTTTTTTGACGAGGCAGACAACGAAGATGCCGAGATGCAAATGCGGGGCGGCCTCGGTACGATTGGCGTGGCCGTAGGAATGCGCGAAGGCAAGGTGACGGTGATCGAACTCTTGGAGGGGTATAGTGCCGCCGACCAAGGCATCCGAGCAGGTGACGTAATCACTCATATTAATGACAAACCAACTTCCGGACAAACCATTCGGGAATCGGCCTCGTTGCTGAACGGCGAACCCGGTTCTACGCTTGGTTTACGCATTGAGCGACAAGGGGAAACCGAGCCGCTCAATTTTTCCCTGATTCGGAAAAAATTAGAACTCAAAAACGTGACCCATGCCGGATTTGTGGCCGATGATACCACGCGCGGCATTGGCTACATCAAACTGGCACAATTTGGCCGTGATTGCGCCCGCGAGGTCAAAGAAGCCGTTTTACAGCTCAAAAACACGAATAAACTCAAGGGCTTGGTTTTGGACTTGCGCGGAAATCCGGGCGGTTTATTGGATCAGGCCATTATGATTACCTCCCTTTTTGTGCCCGAAGGTTCGCCCATCGTCTCTACCAAGGGTCGTTTGGCTACCTCCGAACAATTGGTCAAGAGTGCCGTCCCACCCGTCTTGCCCGATACCCCACTCACCATTCTCTTAGACCGCTCCAGCGCCTCGGCCAGCGAGGTGGTCTCTGGTGCCATTCAAGACTTGGATCGTGGGGTGATTGTCGGGGAAACGTCTTTTGGAAAAGGATTGGTGCAGGCCGTAAGACCATTGGTCTATAATACCTCGATGAAATACACAACAGCCAAGTATTATACACCCAGTGGACGCTGTATTCAGGCATTGAACTACTCGGATGTGGACGAAGACGGCGAACCCGTTGCGGTTCCAGACTCACTGCGTAAGTCCTTTAAAACCAAAGCTGGACGAACCGTAAAAGATGGCAAAGGCATAGACCCAGACCTGCCCGTAAAAATGGGAACCACCACCGAGTTGGAGCAAGCCCTGCAAAGGCGATCGGCCTTCCTGTTTTTTGCCAATCATTTTGCAGCCAACCAGCCCAATATTCCCGCCAACTTTGATGTTACGGACGGGGTATTGAATGACTTCCGGCAATGGCTGAGTGGACAAAAGTTTACGTACAAAACCAAGTCCGAAAAAGCACTCGAAAAACTCCAAGCAGAACTGAACAAGGCCGGATATTCCCGATCTACATCCCAAGCGCAAGCACTACTTACCCAGATTAACCGCGAGAAAAACGAAGACTTTAATAGAAATACGCCCCGCCTAAAGCTCTTACTCCGCTCGGCTATTCTGGCGCGGTACTATGGCCCCGTTGCTCAGATCAAAGCCCAAATGGTGAATGATCCTTTCCTAACCGAGGCCGAGAAGATTATCCGCGATCCTAAACGATATGCACAAACTTTGGGGAAGGGATGATGGAGAAGGGGGTTGTAAAAAGTGTTATCGCTTGTTTTTTTCTGTAGAACGGCTTTCGACGAAGATGCCACCCCTACGGGGCTTTTCTGTTCGTTTGGGAACGGCTTTCTACGAAGATGTCACCCCGCTGGGGCTTTTCTGTTCGTTTGGTGACGGCTTTCTACGAAGATGTCGCCCGCTGGGGCTGTGCTTGGTCATGGCTAAAGCCGAAGGTGTTATCCGTTCCACGCAACCCCACGCTGAAGCATGGGGTTAATATGATGCCGGAGAACAAGTGGCAACGTCGCTCGTCTGAATGGAGATATAAAGCAAGTAAAAACAAATCCAAATACCATATTAACGCCGTCCTTGAGGGCGAGGATGAACGCAACCCAAAAGCAATAGCTTGGAAGAGATGAAAAGCCAAGCAAGGCATTAACGCCTTCGGTTAGGGCGGAGTAGTCGGCGTACAAACCCAAAAGTAATAGCTCGCCAGAGACAAGAAGTAAAGCGATTAACTCCGTCCTTCAGGGCGGAGTAGTCGGCCCCGAATAGTATTGGGCTTTAGCCCTGAACGATGGCAAAAGGCGAATGCCGTGCGCTGGAAACGGGTTTCTACGAAGATGTCACCCCGCTGGGGCTTTTCTGTTCGTTTGGTGACGGCATTCTACGAAGATGTCGCTCGCTGGGGCTGTGCTTGGTCATGGCTAAAGCCGAAGGTGTTATCCGTTGCACGCAACCCCACGCTGAAGCATGGGGTTAATTTCAAGCGAGAAAACAAGTGGCAACGTCGCTCGTCTGAATGGAGATATGAACAACCAAAAGCAATAGCTTGGAAGAGATGAAAAGCCAAGCAAGGCATTAACGCCTTCCTTCAGGGCGGAGGCATCAAGCAAGAACTACACATAATGCAATACTAACTCCGTCCTTTAGGGCGGAGTAGTCGGCCCCGAACAGTATTGGGCTTTAGCCCTGAACGATGGCAAAAGGCGAATGCCGTGCGCTGGAAATGGTTTTCGACGAAGATGCCACCCCTACGGGGCTTTTCTGTTCGTTTGGTGACGGCATTCTACGAAGATGTCGCCCGCTGGGGCTGTGCTTGGTCATGGCTAAAGCCGAAGGTGATAGCCGTTGCACGCAACCCCACGCTGAAGCATGGGGTTAATATGATGCCGGAGGACAAGTGGCAACGTCGCTCGTCTGATGAACCATAACGCACGTTATTTTTGCGCCATGCACGCTGGCGTAAGAAGCACCCAAACCCCTTATTACAAAGAAACTCAAAATTTTTATTGTGAATAAATATGCGTTTGGAAAGAACCCATAGAAAAAAGGGCTTCAATCCTTCATACACTATTGAGATTTGACCCAATAACCTGTATATTCTGTGTGTTCCTGTCTGGTGTTCCCCCTCTATACTGTTTACTTGTAATTAATCTGAGCCATACGGATAATACCTTAAACCAAAAAACCACAGCTTTTGCGTATGGTTAGCTTGAAAACGTTTTTGGTTATACGCCCTTAACACAAGCCCCACCGCATTATGCTTATTTTATACCCACTACTTATTTCACAACTTTAAACACACACGATGATGAAAAAAATAGTTACGATTTTGTTTTTACTCTTTGCGGTAAATGTCTGGAATGTACAGGCGCAGACGACATTAGCGGCAGGGCAACTTGTTGTACTTGGGTTTAACATGGATGATCCAGATCAAGTTTCTTTTATGCCCTTAGTTGATATAGCAGCAGGTACTGTAATAAAATTTACAGATAACGGTTGGACATCAGCAGGTGCTTTTCGGACTGCTGAAGGGATTATTACTTATACTGCACCGAGCGCCGTAACAGCAGGAACAATTATCACCTTTACAAACCCTGTAGCATCACCTTTTACTTCTTCTGGCAGTTTTCTTTTCTCAGCCTCTGGAGATCAACTACTTGTTTATCAAGGCGCAGAAGCTACACCTACGTTTCTTTTTGCCATAAACAATGAAGGAAGTGCTTGGCAAGCAGATGCAACGAATGCTAATACATCAGCTATTCCAACAGGATTAACAAATGGTACTAATGCTGTTGCACTGCCCGAATTAGATAATTACATATACACTGGCCCAACTGGAAATGTTACACAAATTTTAGAAAATGTCACTGATCCTGCAAATTGGACAGGGAGTGAAACGGTTTATCAAACAATGCCAACAACAAGCCCCCTCCCCATCGAATTGGCGGACTTCACGGCGCAAACCAGCAACGGAGACGTAACGCTGAACTGGCAAACCATCTCGGAGATCAACAGCGATGTATTTGAGGTGCAACACTTGGCGGGCGGCGAATGGGTAACCGTAGCAACCGTACAAGCTGCTGGCGCCAGCACGGATGTCCGTTCCTATACGCAAGCCGTAAAAGGGCTACAGGTGGGTACACATTATTTCCGCCTCAAGAGCGTTGACAAAGACGGTGGCGTAAAATACAGCAAACAAATTGCCGTAGCGGTCGAGGTTCCGGGTACGTTCGTCATGAATCCAGCGTATCCAAACCCGTTTAATCCGCAAACCACCCTTACTTTTGCGGTTGCCAAAAAACAAGCCGTTACCATGACGTTGTTCAATGCTTTGGGCCAGCAAATTTCGGTACTCTACCAAGGCTCGCCAGAGGCGAATACCCTCCAAACCGTACAACTGAATGGCAGTACTCTCCAAAGCGGTGCCTATTTTGTTCGCTTGACGGGTGAGAACTTCAGCGGGATGCAAAAAGTGATGTTGGTGAAATAAGCCGCATCTTTCCTCAAGAAAATCAAGCTCGGTCGCCAACGGTGGCCGAGTTTTTTTGTTTGTGACCTATGCCGCCCTTCTGTGTCCATATAGCCATTTCGCCGCCCAAATCACAATGAGTTTCTACGAAGATGTCACCCCTACGGGGCTTTTCTGTTCGTTTGGTGACGCCTTTCTACGAAGATGCCACCCCTACGGGGCTTTTCTGTTCGTTTGGTGACGCCTTTCTACGAAGATGCCACCCCTACGGGGCTGTGCTTGGTCATGGCTAAAGCCGAAGGTGTTATCCGTTGTACGCAACCCCACGCTGAAGCATGGGGTTAATATGATGCCGGAGAACAGGTGGCAACGCCGCTCGTCTGAATGGAGATATGAACAACCAAAAGCAATAGCTTGCCAGAGACGAGAAGTAAAGCGATTAACGCCTTCGGTTAGGGCGGAGTAGTCGGCGTACAAACCCAAAAGCAATAGCTTGCCAGAGACGAGAAGTAAAGCGATTAACGCCTTCGGTTAGGGCGGAGTAGTAGGCTCCGAATAGTATTGGGCTTTAGCCCTGAACGATGGCAAAAGGCGAATGCCGTGCGCTGGAAATGGTTTTCGACGAAGATGCCACCCCTACGGGGCTTTGGTGTTCGTTTGGTGACGGCATTCTACGAAGATGTCACCCCTACGGGGCTTTTCTGTTCGTTTGGTGACGGCATTCTACGAAGATGCCACCCCTACGGGGCTTTGGTGTTCGTTTGGTGACGGCATTCTACGAAGATGTCGCCCCTACGGGGCTTTTCTGTTCGTTTGGTGACGGCATTCTACGAAGATGCCACCCCTACGGGGCTGTGCTTAGTCATGGCTAAAGCCGAAGGTGTTATCCGTTGCACGCAACCCCACGCTGAAGCATGGGGTTAAAAGGTGTTATCCGTTGCACGCAACCCCACGCTGAAGCATGGGGTTAATATGATGCCGGAGAACAGGTCGCAACGTCGCTCGTCTGAATGGAGATGTAAAGGCAATCGAAAGATTAACGCCGTTCCGATGCGGCTAAAAATACGCAATAATATATTTCGAAAATTATCTTATGAAAGTTTATTTTAAGATACTATACCGATTTTGGGAGCTATTTTTTAATGTTATAAGCACTTGCTAATTATTTTTCAATTCGCTTTAGACATCTGCCTTGCGAGTTTGCCTTGAAAGCGTCTTGAAACTGGAATGGGATCGGGTACATTTCGCAATTTCAGGCGGTATCCTTGTGCATTGCCAAAGACTTGCTCTACATGTTCTAAGTTTACGATAAATGCACGGTGACACCGAAAAAACGAACAAATACCTTCCAACTCTAAGGCTACTCTTTTGAGTGTACTACGGAGGAGATGTTGAACAAGAACTCCTTCGGGATTTAGATAATAAACCTGCACATAGTTGTCCGCTGCTGTCATATAGCGTAAAGACTCTGGTGAAACAGTTAGACTTTCGCGGAGGTTGTCTGAATTTAAGACCACATGGTTTGGAGTTCGACAAGGCAAGTTTGTTTGCGTAAGGTCTTGCTCCTCCGTTTTAGAAAGTGGTGTATCTGGCGCTGGCTCCACCTCAAATTGGACTGACCAAAGTTGCGCCTGACGAATATGTGCTTGTAACGTGCGCATATATAACCACATTAGGAAAACTCCTGCGGGCATCATGGTTATGGCTCCTAACTTTAGACTTGACAAGGCCACAAATTCCCAAGTTGGCACACCAATCTTCGTAAAGCGCGCATAAATGACTAAGGCCAATACCACCGTTCCAAAAGACCAACATGTATAAAGGATTGCAGAGGAGACCCGCCAATCCTGATCATCTAATCTGTAATTGAATAAAAAACGTAATCCTATACCATTTAAAGACATAACCAAAAAACCGATGAACGTTGCTCCAACCGTATATGACAGATGGTCTCTCGAATGAAAAGCATCTATGCCAAAAGGTTCAAAAATAGCTACAAAAACGAAAATGAAGACCACAAATCCAGCATTCATCCAGAGTTGATCCCGAAATTGAACAACAATTGGAAACGGCTTATGTAGAAAAGAAAAAGAGCACATAGATAAGAAAAAGCAAGCAAAAAAGAAAAAGCAAATAGAACAAGACAAAGACTAAGATACAACGAAATCAATTAAGATGATGGTAGGGAAATGAAAACAAGCAGGATTCATGAAGATTTATTTCTGAGCAAAGTACCGCCGTTGTGCCCTATTTACGCTGCATCTTTCTAATCATGTATCTGTAGGGGGATGAAAACCCAAAAAGGCAGCAGAAGGCAATACAATTTAACCGTCAAGTTTTTAGAGATAAGTTGAATAAAACCTTTAGCAGTACGCTTGATTTTATACGTGATAGTAGGGATTTGAGACGCACGACGGTTTGTGTAAATGATTAGAGAATGGGTACTTCCAGATGCAGGGTTTGCAGTCTATCATGGCTGCTAGCCCGATAACCCACAAACACACGTAAGACTTGGCAATTTTGTATCTGCATGTACCATAGGTTGCTGGGTAAAGAACGTGTATTTACGGTAGAAAACCAATATCACGAAGTAGCAGCACAAGTATTCCTTTACAAGCGGAGGTGGTATGACATTACGCCAAGTGTTACCAAGCCGGCCTAATTGATGTTACAGACCTTACAAAAATATTTGACTATTTCCGAATCGTTGATTGATGGGATTAATGTAATTGCTGCCAAAATTAAAAGTTAATCCAACAGAACCCCCCAGTGAAAAGTTACTGGGCAGTTTGGCACGTCCTAATAAAATGTCTTCGGGTGTGATACCATCCAGATAGAAGTTTTTAGAATAACGCTTAATACTACTTTGTAAGAAGCCATATATAGAGAAATTAAAAGAAAATTTTTGATTGATTCTCAAATTAATATTGCTATTAAAATTAATAGAACTATCATTGATTTTATCGAAGAAACGACTTGCTCTCAATGTTAGACTTGCAGAACCCCATTGCTCATAAAAGTTACCGATCAAAGCAATTTCACCAGACAAAAGCGTTTCTTTCTTTCTATCTAAATAAGTAGAATCAATATATGAATAATGGAACATTCCTAGTAAAGAGCGTATAGCAAATTGCTTCGTTACCCTTTCTGTGATCGGGAAAATACTATATTCAAATCCAGGCATAGCGATAAAACTACCTGCCACATTTTGAGAAGCCATTCTGATGGTTCCAAGAATCCCTCCCATTGCCCATTGTGAATTTAAAGCTATTGATCGTAGAGTGGTTACATTCCAATCAAGGTATTTATTTGTTGAAGTACGTGCTCCTTCAGAAGTTATAAATGTAAAAGAACTTAGGTTATAGCCGAGCTGTAAACCAATATCTAAGCGGTTCTTTCCTTTTGTTTTATTGGCTATTAATGAATTGATAAAATTACCGTTTTTGCTATTTTCTGTTAGGCTTATACTTCCATTTATTGTTGACATAATGAGCCAGTCTTCCAGTTTATTTTTTGTTACAGCTGTGATGTTACTTGTCTCTGGCATTGAAGTTGTTTGGGTATTGGTAAGGTTAGGGTTTAAACGTGAAGGCACATCTGCGATGATTCCTGACTCCATTAATAGTCTTTTTGTATTTTGAAAAATAACCTCGGATTTTGCCGGGGTTGTAGCGTCTTTAGAAACCGTTATAGATGCGTTAGAGTTTTTATCTCCAAATTTTTTTTGGCCAATAATCCGCAAATCATATTTTATAATTGAGGTTTCGATCTCAGGTGCAATCGTAATAAATAAATCTGTCTCTAAACTGTTTTTAGAAAGGGTTAATTCTGGGATAAATGTGTTTATACGTGCAAAAGTGTTTCTCAATTCATCACACTCATTCTGAATACTGCTTTTGCCTACATTCAATGCAAGACAATTAAAGAGGACTTGTATTTTTTGATTTGTATCGTCTCCAATTTGACGGAAGGTGTTTGGAATGGGCATGTTAGGTTGTAACCCTTCGGATGTCTGTAGTGCTGAGATGTCGTTGGTTGAAGGAGCTGGGGTGGATGCGCTTCTCCAAGAGTTGGTCGTATTGGCGGTATGCGAAATGGTTTGGGTGTTGCTGATGGGGGGAATGGCTTGTGCTGGCATCGTATTTCTCCAACGTTGTGCCGTAACCGAAGATGCTGAAGGTGTAAGTCCATTAGGCCAGTATAACGAGATTTTTTGCGCAATTTCTTGGCAAACCTCCGCCCTGCTGGAGCCTCTTCTAATGGTATAAACAAATTGTTGGATAATCCCTTGCTCTCTGTTGTGGAGAGATACATCAACCAAATTGTAAAATGTATTCTGTTGATTTCTTTTGTTGATTTCAAGCCAGTCTGGGTGGCTTACCTCATTGTTAAAAAGCGACATGTTTGAGATTGTCTTAGCCATGTCCCTTATGCCACATGTTTCATTAGAACGCAAATAAAGCGTTTTTGTACTGTATTCTTGTGCATAGGCGTATGTTGAGGAAAACAACATTATTATATATAGAATGTGATTATTCATATTTATTTTTTGAATTTAATATCTGATATATTCACAATTTTTATTTAATATTAAATATGATTGTTTTTATTAAAAATAGGTTTAATTTAAGCGAAATTAATCTACAATGTTCACAATATAAAAATGCCCAGAATGTTTAATTCCGGGCATTAATTTTAAATGGTTGTAGTAATTAGTTGACAACAAATGGGGCACAGCCAATATTGTTTCCTTGGTTAGGATCCGGAGCAGGGCTACTGGTGATGGTAGCACAAACTTGTGAGATACCGCCCCCTACTACACTTGCATATAAAATCAGACGTGCTGATCCACCACCTGAAATTGAATTGGTTAGGGTCCAAGTTTTAGAGTTGGTGTTGTAGCTACCATTGCTCGGGAAGGCTTGGAGTACCTGTAAGCCGGCTGGCAAATCCACCTGTGTCATAATGGGTGCATTGGCTAAAGATGAGGTTGTTGCGTTCAGAAGGTCAATAAATAGAAAAACAAAGCCACCAACAGCCGAGGAAGAGGTACTTGCTGTGGTATTGATGGCAAGGTCGGATCCTCCTCCACCGCCACCTGCTGGTAGTTGAACATTCACACATGACTGGTTATTTCCGGCATTGTTATCCGTTGGGGTGCTTGTTGCTAGTTGTGCGCAGTTTGTGCCTGACGAAAGAGCCGTTGCCAAGATGGTTAGGGTTGCCTCTTGGCCTACAAGCAGGTTGCCGACATTCCAGTTTCCAGTTTGTGCTACGTAGGTACCTTGGCTTGCAAAACTACCAACATGCGAAAAACTTCCGTTTAACAAATCTGTCACATTGACATTCGTTGCATTTTGTTGTCCATTGTTGCGCACCCGAATCGTAAACGAGGCTTCATAACCACCCGAAAACGGCTGAAGTTGGAACGTTTTATTTACTTGAATATCGGTAGTTCTTGGTTGGACGTTGATGTCAGCACAAGATTGGTTGTTACTACTGTTGGTGTCACGGGGAGTGCTTTCCCAATACATGGCGCAATTTTGGATCAATCCCGTACCCGTAACAGTGACAGTAATATTTAACGTTGCAATCGCGCCAACAGGAAGGATTGGAATCATCCAATTCGGTGGAGTGTAGCTTCCATAATTGGCGGAACTTGATACATAACTTACCCCTGTAGGCAATTCATCTTTAATCCAAAGATTGACTAAAGGTACATCGCCAATATTCATTGCCGTAATGGTGTACGTTATCTGACTATTCGGTGCAGGGTTAGGGTTGTTTACGGTCTTGAGAATTTTAACATCTGGATTTTGAGGTGGTGATTGAACCGTAATCGGGCAGCAAGAGCGGTTGTTAGCGCTGTTGTTATCGGCTGGGTTAGAGCTTTGGAGTTCCGCACAATTGTTTGCATCAGCATTTGCAATCACCGTAATGGTGATCGAGACTGTTTGTCCGGCACCAACTGTACCCACCGTCCAGATTCCAGTGGTGGCATTGTAGTTTCCGGTTCCATTTGCAGAGACAAAAACCAATCCTGCAGGAAGTACATCCCTCACAACAACATCGGTAGCCGTGATATTAGAGAGGTTCGTGACGCTCACGGGATAGCTGATTTGTGTCCCGGCTATAGGATTGATATTCGTTACGGACTTTGTTACCCGAAGGTCTAAGGTTGGGGACTGTATTTCCGAAATGGAGGTGCAATCGTCGTTGTTTCCGGTAGAGGTTTCTTGTGATGTTGTAGTGGCAGCCATACAGTTGCGTATGGAGGCGGAACTAATACGGCGAACTGTAATGGTTAGGGTTGCCGTAGCGCCTGCGGCGAGTGTTCCAACATTCCATGTAGCACCACTAAAGGAGCCTTGTGTAGCACTGTGGCTCACATATTGTACGCCGCTCGGAAGTTGATCAGTGACAACCACGTTAGATGCCGGGCTTGTTCCTTGGTTTTTGACCTTTAGAATGTAGTTAAAGGTACTGTTCAGGGGTGGATTGTCATTGTTCTTCGTCTTATCTACCGTTAGGTCAACACTCCCGCCGGGCTGAACAGTGTTGGGACAGCATGAATTGTTATTGGACGAATTGCCATCCAATGGAACTGAACTAATTAATTGGGCGCAGTTATTTGCAGCCGTATTTGCGATCACACGAATGGTAAGACTATATACAGCACCTGCTGGAATAGTGCCTACGTTCCAAACACCAGTACTTGAGCTGTAAGAACCAACTTGGGCATTATGGGAGACATAGACCAAGCCAGATGGCAAACGATCTGATAAGGTAACATTGGTTGCTGTTACATTACTCCTATTGCGAGCAATAACCGTAAATGTAATTTGTGAGCCTTGCACAGGATTAGGGTTGCTTATTGACTTCAAAACCTCAATATCCGTTAATGAAGCTCGTTTGTCGTTAAGCATTTCAACTGTTCTTTTTTCATTGGATATTTCGATGTTTTCAGCATAAACAACATTGAATAAAAATAAACATATAAAGCTGAAATAAAATCGAAATAAGACTCTTTTTTGGTAGTGGTAGGTCATTATTTTGATTGTTTTATTTGATTATTTCAAAACCCATTCTTTTTAAATTCATATTAATGAAGAAATAAATATTTGGGCCAAAGATCAATGTAAGGAGTGAATAAATCAACGAATGGTTTAATAAAATTAATTAATAGATCAAAAGAGCTAATCAGATTTTTGATATGCACTCCAAGGGGTTTTTACATGTTAAATATTTATCAAAATTAGGTTGATTTGTCTTATTTGTTGTTTTTTGTATTGTTCAATAGCTCTTATCTCACCGATACTCAATGCGACATTTTAGCCACATCTATAGGGCAATGGCTTATCATGGCATAACTTGGTTAACGTGAAGTGTACGTCGAAAGAGGAAAAGAAATCCTTTGATAAAAAATCATATTTTCAGAAGTCCTTTTGGGCAGTATCATTTTTATGATCATAAACCATCTGTTATTATGTAAGTGCTCAAATAAAATGAATGTATTTATTGTGGTGGTCAAGTGTTTGAATTATAAAGATTTATACCAATGAATAGTCGTAAGATAATTTATAACCACTTGTATATAAATCAACCATCCGGTTATTGTGTACCGTTGTCTCAATATTTGCAAGTTTAAGATGGAGATAAAACATTCTTTTTTTTGCAGTGAATGGCCTAACTTTTTTGTGCTTTAAAATCACCCTGAAAGTGTTAGTAAAATTAGATCATTTGGACTAATTTCATAGGTCAAATGACCTAATTGAGGTCTGTTACTTCCTGTCTTCGCTTATATCGGCACATGGTTTGCCTTCACTCTCTTATGGCTATACCTATAAAACATATTCGGTTTAGCCTCTGTTATAACAATGGACTTTGGCAGGTTTGTTGTCCAGTATCCGATCGAAATTAAGTGGTAAAAATGAAACGTAATCATGAACGAAAAGCAACCATTGTTGTTGTGTTTTTGTGTGTGTGCATTTACATCATACACACATTTACTTGACCTGTTCAAAAGGTTGGTGGTTTCAGAAGTACCTCAACAGAGCCGGAAAATGTATGGTGTACCAGTCCTTTGAGCCGAGCTTCGCTCTGGGCTGGGGAGCCTCACTTTAGAGCAGGAACAGGAAAAAGCCACCTTAAAATCTCGACTCGCCATGCTCTTGCGCAAAAATGGTTCGATCAAGGCTTGAATTACTTACATGGCTTTTGTGGGAACCGTAGCCGCAGGCGAGACGAAAACCTTGACCATTACGGTCACGGTAAACTAGGGCCTTCTTTGTTTTAGAACAAGAGTCGGGTCACAAGGGCTTTGAATGTAGTCCGATTGGCCTGTTTAGCGAGTTGTTGTGTAGGCTTTTAACTGTTAGGCACGCAAGTTGTGAAGCCTACACATCATCATTAGCATCATGCAAAAGCCCCAAGATTTGCGGTATTCACAGTGTTCTTATTATGTAACCTTCTTAAATGATTTCTACCTATGTATAGTGTTTCAAGGCAGCTCATTCTCTACATCAGTTTTGTGCTGGTTACCCATTCAGGCGTTTTGGCTCAAGTGAGTGGGCAAGTATTTCGGGATTTTAATGGAAATGGAATAAAGGATGCAAATGAGATTGGTGAGCCTGGTATTACGGTTCGCGCTTTTAATAGTGTAGGTACAGAAGTAGCAGGGTCGCCTTCTTCCACGAATGGAAATGGAAACTATTCGATTAGTGGTGGCAGTGGAACTTTGCGTGTGGAGTTTAGCTTACCTACTTGGTTTTATGCCTCAAATGGGCAAGTCAGCAATACCAGCATCCAATTTATAAGTGCAGGAGGAACGGCAAGCCTTGGGATTAATGCACCCAATGACTATTACAACAATAGACTTGTTGCATTGGGATAAGTATAATGTTTACATTAGTTTAAACGTGTATTCCTCTCAATATTAATCTATATAAAACGATGAAAGATTTTTCGATATATTCAAATGTCAAAACAGATCGTGACTT